>NZ_FZMP01000093.1 GCF_900196725.1 Candidatus Methanoperedens nitratireducens
ATTCATAACTGGATTATGGGATAGTGCCGAGTAAAAAGCTTCTACGAATGCAACATAGAGGCTCAAGAAACTTTATTATACCATCGAAGATTATCTGATTTACCGATAGCCATGAACCTCAAGCAACTTTTAATCGTCCACAAGGAAAAGTTCAGGAGGAAGTATATCAATGCGCTTGCAAAGGCGAACTCACTTACCCCTGAACAGGTACATGCCGAGTATAAAGATACAGTCGAGGAATATATCCAGGATAAATACATGCCGGTGGAGCAGCTTACTGACAGGATCATCAAAACCGGGCGCCCTGTACTTCTCAACATACGGCGCGACAGGTTAAGGGACGATAAATGCAAGCTCTGTGAGGGAAACCAGCCCAATATAGATGAAATTGCAAAAAAATACCAGGACAGGATCGAGGTCATCGAGGTCGCTGAAGACAGGCATGAAGGAGGAGCGCTTTACCATATCATCTTTCACGAAGAGGCAGAGGAAAAGAAACTGCCCCTGGTGGCTGTGATAAATAAAGGGAGTATCCTGAAGTTCTGGGCCGGCAAGACCGTAGAGCCTGCGGTGATTGAGATGTATATTAAGAAAATTTTATCATAATAGAAGCACACTGGTGCATCACAAAACCTATGACTTCTTGAATAGCTTTTACACCTGAAGTGAGAGCTCTGTGAAATAAGTTGAAGCCCTCCAAAACCTCCAAAGCTCCTCTACCAAAAGTTTTATACATTATAATGACGCATTGAAAACAAGTGTTGCTAAATTCCGATGTATAATTGATTAAAAATGGTATTAACAAGAAACATCGGTAGAATAAAAGGTGGGATTGGTAGAATTAAATATTAGACCTAACTACGATGAGCAATTGGAAAATATGCTTGATAATTAATGATCATGATGGAAAATATTTGAAACGGGGGAACAATATGGTCAAAAAGAAAGTTATTGTAGAGATAAGAGCACCAAAAGTACCAGAATCCAGATTAATGGCTGTAGCAAATGAGATTACATCTCAGTTTGATATTGAAGGATTTAAACTGGATAAGGATTACAAGCCTGTTCCAGGAAACCCTCCTGATCATCTTGCGGCGAGTTTCGAAGCATCTAATGAGACTGTGATGCTGGTACGGGGCGAAATAGAAGAAGGCAAAGAGAAAGAGCTTGAATCCAGACCAAACGTCATTAAAGTTTGGACGGATGCGAGAATAGCGCCGACCTATGACTGCGACACGGATGTGTCCAAAGGAGATTTAAACAGGGTTGCCCGGTATCTGGGTGCGAACAAAATATGGGCAAAAGGTATACGAGGAAAGGGCATTGTTATAGGTATCTGCGATGATGGAGTTAATGCATTATCCAGAGATATTGTGATCGATGGCTGGTCTCCAGAGAAATGTTCTAAGTGGGGAACTGAAGGCGGTCATGGTAATATGACAGCAACGGATGTCATTGGTATGTGTCCTGAAGCAAAAATTTACGATATAGGTGTGCTTAAAAATCCTCCGGGGACAACTCCGGATGTTGAGGGAGCCATTTCCAATGCAATAGCCGGTTTTCAATGGGCTATAGAACATCACAAGAGAGACGGGACTCCCCAGATTCTTTCCAATAGCTGGAATTCTTACCAGGAAGAATGGGCTCCTGATTACGCCAGGGACCCAAACCATCCATTTACGAGAAAAGCTCTGGAAGCAATAAGGGAAGGGATTATAGTTTGCTTCAGTGCAGGGAACTGTGGTGAGTTCTGTCAGGAAAAAGATTTCCGCTGTGGTTCCGATACAGGTTCCGGGCGAAGTATCTGGGGGGCGAACGGGCATCCTGAGGTCATAACTGTGGGCGCAGTAAATATCAAGGGAGAACTGGCAGGTTATTCAAGTCAGGGACCTGCTGCCCTTTCCAGCGAAAAACCGGATCTTTGCGGAATAACACATTTTAAAGGATATAATGATCCGGATACCGGGACATCTGCAGCAACACCGATAGTGGCAGGAGTTATCGGTTTGCTCAAGTGCGCCAGACCGGATTTAACTCATGCGCAGGTAAAAGCTGTATTGAGAAAGACGGCTAAGGACATTGGCGAAACAGGTTTTGATCATAACTCAGGTTATGGTATAGTCCAGGCGTACGCAGCCTACAAATTATTAATAAAGAAAACGAAGCCGAAAAAGCCTGAATAAGAGTAATTAAAATTTCGCTTCTGAAAAGGCAGCGTCGATCTATATTCGGTTAAGCCTTTTCGGATATAAACTGGAGGAAAAATATGTGGGAAAAAGAGTTAGGAAAAAATTGTCCGTCAAATGGAAGAACAGCATATGAAAGAATCGCACGCCAGTTCGTATGGGGTATCGGAAAGAGGTGATAAAAATGTGCATTAGACCTGGAAAAATGAAAAGAACCTTACAAGTTCACAAGTGCCATTGTATGTTTGTTCCACCCCAGGTTCTTGAGAACTTGGCAAGAAAAGGAATCATGGAAGCCGTAGACAGCGTTCATCAAAGCAAGCTGAGCCGCGAAAAGAGAGAGATCAGGGTTACAGCTGTGTACGAGTTAACATCCCGTAAGGCAGCAATGCAAGAGTTCATGTCCTTTGAAGCCGTAGGGACAGCTTCCCGGCAGGTGTACGACTGCCAGAATCAGTGGAAGCAGCGTGTTAACCTGATAAGGGGCGAGGACGGATCTCCAGCGGACGACGATGCTGCGAACGATGTTTACGATCACGCTGGCAGAGTTCGTGACTACTTCATAGACGTACTTGGTCGTAACTCAATCGACGATGCCAGCATGGACATTATACTCAATGTTCACTATGGCGTTAAGTATCAGAACGCCTTCTGGGACGGCGACGAGATGACTTTCGGCGACGGTGACGGCAAAATCTTCACTAACTTTTCCAAGTCTCTCGATGTTATAGCTCATGAACTGGCACACGGCGTTACGCAATGGACCGCAAATCTTGCTTATAAAGGTCAGTCCGGAGCGCTGAACGAGCATTTCTCAGACGTCTTCGGGAGCGTGATCACGCAGCATGTCGAGGGGCAGACTGCAGATACGGCGGACTGGCTCATAGGCGACGAGATAATGGGACCTGAACTAAAAGGTGAGGCACTCCGTTCCATGCTTGAGCCAGGAATAGCGTATGATAACGAACTCATGGGCAAGGATACGCAGCCGGGTCACATGAATGACTACTACAAGGGTTCTGCGGATAACTATGGCGTGCACATCAACAGCGGAATCCCGAACAAGGCATTTTACCTTGCGGCAACGGAGATGAATCTTGGAACTGATAAGGCAGCCCTTATCTGGTACAACGCACTGCAGAAACTCTGGCCTACGGCGAACTTCAATGATGCCGTCAAAGTTATTGCGCAATCTGCAAAAGATCTCGCCAACGAAGGGAAGGTGCCCAAAGGCTCGCCGCAGAAGGTGAGAGCTGCATTCAAGGCTGTAGGACTGCCAAGTTAAGACCGGGAGTTGTCACCCTGAACAAAACACCGGAGGCTATGTAGTCTGAGGGGATACAACATGCGCATTGACTTTGAATTTTCAGGAGGATATGCTAACCTGCGGTATGGATATCATGCGAATACCGATGAGCTTCCAGAGGACGTTGCCAGAGAACTCTTGAGTCTCGTGGAAAGCTCCGGGATATTTAAAATCCAGCAAAGTGAAGTTGCTCCCACTTCAGCGGGTCCTCCTGATGTGTTTTTCTACCGCCTCTCACTATACGATGCCAAAAGAAGGATTTCATTGTCATTTAACGATGTTACAGCCCCGGCTGCTTTGCATCCTTTATTAGCACTTTTGAGAAAACTTGCAATGGAACAGGCTGGAAAAGAGCGATAGTTACAGGAATGACGCCTATAATAATTGAATTTTGAGAAGGGGATAGAAAATCCTATCCCTTTATCCTCTTCAGCCTGAACGTATTTTCCCTTTCCATCTCTTCAAGCCTTAACACGATAAAGTCCTTCGCCTCGGTAAGCTCAGGGATGACCTTGAACTCAAGCGCATTCACCCTGCGCTTCGTTTTCTCTATATCGTCAAGCAGCTTCTTCATCGTTGTCTCTATCTCTGCAGCAAGGATGAGCTTCTCAACAAGGATTTCATAGGCATCCACGGCCTCATCGATGCGGGAGCTCGTGCCTATTATGCCGTAACCGTGTTCGTTCAGTTTCTTATGGACACTTGAAGCCTCGATCTTAGGAACAACGACACCCATCACGTTCTTGCTTTCAAGCTCCAGTTTTGGCGTGTCCTTGAGGGCAAAAGCTGTGGATCTCACCACCACCGTGCCTTCCACGGACTTGGCGATAGCGAGCTTCTGTGAGGCGACGGCGAACTGCTTCTCCACTTCCGCCCTTACGTCCTTGGCTTTCTCAAGTATTGCGAAAAGCTCAAGTATCAGGCCATCGCGCTTCATTTTAAGAAGCTTGTGCCCGCTCTGGCTCAGCTTGATCTTCTTCTTGAGTTCGATGAGCTCCGAACGTGTGGGTTTTATATTGTCCTTGATAGCCATATATCCTTACTTTCCTTCCTGCTTTCCCTTGTGCGCCGGGTGATATTTCTGGATGTACTTGTTATCTATCCTTGTGAGCTGTGCTTCAGGCAGTGAAGACAGGAGTTCCCAGCCAAGATCGAGGGTTGTTTCAATATCCCTGTTCTCGTCCCCACCCTGACGCACGAACCTGTCCTCGAACATATCGGCGAACTCAAGGAATTTCTTATCCCTGTCAGAGAGGGCGTCCTTGCCTACAATAGCTACAAGCCCTCTCAGGTCCTTGCCTTCTGCATAGGCTGCGTATAACTGGTCGGAGACCGACTTGTGATCTTCCCTTGTCCTGGTCGCCCCTATGCCTGAGTTCATCAGCCTTGAGAGTGACGGAAGCACGTTGACCGGCGGGTAGATGCCTTTCCTGTGCAATTCCCTTGATATAACGATCTGTCCCTCGGTAATGTATCCAGAAAGATCAGGGATCGGGTGCGTGATATCATCGCCAGGCATGGATAATATGGAGAACTGTGTGACCGAGCCTTTTCTTCCTTTAACGACGCCTGCGCGTTCGTACAGAGAAGCCAGGTCTGTGTACATGTATCCGGGATACCCACGCCTGCCAGGCACTTCTTCTCTTGCGGCGCCCATCTGGCGAAGCGCTTCGCAATAGTTCGTGATATCGGTCAGGATGACCAGCACATGCATGTCATGTTCATATGCAAGGTACTCTGCCGCTGTAAGTGCAAGCCTCGGCGTGATAAGCCGCTCCACAGCCGGGTCGTCTGCAAGGTTAAGGAACACAACAGCCCTCTCAAGGGCGCCTGTGCGCTCAAAGTCGCGCATGAAATACTGTGCCTCTTCATTGGTAATGCCCATTGCGGCAAACACCACTGCGAACTGCTCATCCGAGCCTCTGACTTTTGACTGCCTGGCTATCTGAAGCGCAATTTCATTATGCGGGAGACCCGAGCCTGAGAATATGGGAAGTTTCTGACCCCTGACCAGCGTATTCATCCCGTCTATGGTGGAGATGCCTGTCTGGATGAATTCTTTTGGCGGAAGGCGGGCATAAGGATTGATAGCTGCACCTGTTATCTCAAGTCTGTCCTCAGGCACAATGCGGGGTCCGCCGTCAAGCGGCTCACCTGAGCCTGAGAGTATCCTGCCGAGCAGGTCTATCGAGACCGGCAGTTTGATTGTTTCGCCTGTAAACCTGACGCTTGACTCTCTATTAAGTCCTCCGGCGCCCTCGAACACCTGAACAACGACAATATCCTCGGAAGTATCAAGTACCTGTCCCCTCTTGCTACTGCCGTCAGGGAGGGTGATATGTACCAGTTCATTGTATCCGACTGGTTCCGTCTTCTCAACAAAGATAAGAGGTCCTGCGATTTCTCTGATTGTCTTGTACTCTTTTGTCATGTTACTTCCCCCTCAGGTTGCCAAACTCTTCTTCCATGCTCTTTGTAACCGCGCCGAGCGCTGAGTCAAAGTCCTTCTCGAATTTGACTTTTGCAAGGGCATCTTTTGATTTTAATTTCATGATATCTTCAACAGCAGCTCCGCTTTCGAGTGCGGACTGGGCTTTATTGCCCCACATTGTGATGGCTTTTAGCAGCTTGTACTGCTTGTCCATTGGACAGTATGTATCCACATCATGGTACGCGTTCTGCTGGAGGAAATATTCCCGTATCATCCTTGCGATCTCAAGCGTAAGCTGCTGGTCTTCCGGGAGTGCGTCCGAACCCACCAGCTGAACGATTTCCTGAAGCTCGGCTTCTTTCTGGAGCAACTCCATTGCATCGTCCCTCAGCTTTGACCATTCCTGAGAAACGCTTTCATTGTACCAGTCGCCCAGCGCCTTTGTATATAATGAATAACTGTTGAGCCAGTTTATTGCCGGGAAATGCCGCCTCTGGGCAAGTTTAGCATCAAGTGCCCAGAATACCTTGACGATACGGAGCGTGTTCTGGGTAACCGGTTCTGAGAAGTCGCCGCCCGGAGGCGAGACCGCCCCGATGACCGTAATAGAACCCTCTCTTCCGCAGAGGGCGTTCACTTTACCCGCGCGCTCATAGAATTCAGATAATCTTGCTGCAAGATAAGCGGGATAACCCTCTTCTCCAGGCATCTCTTCAAGGCGTGATGAAATTTCCCTCATCGCCTCTGCCCATCTCGAAGTTGAATCTGCCATCAGGGATACGTCATAACCCATGTCCCTGTAATATTCGGCTATGGTGATGCCCGTATAAACCGATGCTTCCCTGGCTGCAACTGGCATGTTAGAGGTATTTGCGATAAGCACTGTTCTCTCCATCAGAGGTCTTCCGGTTTTCGGGTCCTCAAGTTCCGGGAATTCGTTCAAGACATCCGCCATTTCGTTACCCCGCTCACCGCATCCGATGTACACTACGATCTCGGTATCGCTCCATTTTGCGAGCTGCTGCTGGGTAACGGTTTTTCCGCTCCCGAACGGACCGGGGATAGCTGCCGTCCCACCCTTTGCTACGGGGAAAAGACCGTCAAGGATTCTCTGACCTGTTATCAGCGGTTTATTTGGCATCAATTTCTTGCTTACCGGTCTTGGCTTCCTGACTGGCCATTTCTGCATCATCGTGAGTTCTTTTCCGTCGCTGAGGGTGCATACGACCTCATCGACCTTGAATTTGCCAGCCTTTATTTCGTCGACAGTGCCTGAAATATTTGGAGGCACCAGTATCCTTTGCTGGATGTTCTGCGTTTCCTGGACGGTCCCTAATATACTGCCGGCGTTTACTTTGTCTCCCTTCTTCACCGTCGGTACGAAATCCCATTCCTTTTCCCGGGAAAGACCGTTCGCAGATACCCCGCGTTTAATAAAATCGCCCATCGAACCTTTTAAGACCGGAAGAGGGCGCTGGATCCCGTCGTATATGCTCTCAAGCAATCCGGGTCCAAGCTCAACAGACAGCGGCATACCCGTGTTCTCCACAGGCTCACCCGGCTTTATACCTGAGGTCTCTTCATACACCTGTACTGTGGACTTATCCCCCTCTATACCTATCACTTCACCCATCAGTCCTTCATTTCCGACTTTGACCACATCGTACATACGGGTATTTAAACCGCTGATTATGACAACTGGTCCTGATATTCTATAAATTTTACCTTTTGCGTTCATTTTCCAAGACACCTTCTTATTAATCCCCCGAATAAATCCGGGGGTCTATTATCGTTTCCATTAGTATCATACTATTTCCAGAGATCGACTCCCACCGCCTGTTTTATTTTCTCTCTCAGGTTCGTGCTCTCACCCTTTCCGCCAATGGCTATTACAGTGGGCTCAACAGAATCATCGAGTGTTTTTTGCATATGCGGTGATAACTTTTCCAGATCGTTATTATGAATCAAAAGAATCGCGACTGTTTTATCGTTCAACACGTTCTGGATCTTTGCCTCTATATTATCAGAGGTGGCATCATAAGTCTTTCGAATACCGGCAAGTCGGAACCCTAATACAAAATCATTATGTCCTACAACTGCAATTTCCATCTACATCACCAGGTGTGCCTTTATTATTTCTTCGGGAAGGACGGTCTCTTTTCCGCGCACTATTATTCTGAGATTGTCCACTTCGATTTTCTTGCTCGATATATAATCGAGTATGGGCAGGATTGAAAGCGGGTAGTAGTACGATATCCGGGAGGCATACACAAGTCCATATTTATCAAGACGTGTCTCAATATTTATAAGAGAAGTTAACTCACCGATTACGTCTGATATCGCACCCCAGTAAGAATATTCTTCAAGAGCGCGTACGAACTCAGGAAGAGGCAGGGATGCAAGTCTGGCAAGGTCGCTGTTCTTAAGTTCCATACCGCCTGGTATAAGAACTCTGATCGTTTCATCGCGTTCCATACCGGCGCATTTCATCCTGAAGAGCATCTTCAGGTTTTTCAGATCTATTTCAGTCCTGAGGAATTTTAAGAATAATTTATTTCCAGTAGCATCCGCGGCTTTAATTATGTTGGAATAATACATTTTATCAAGAGCATTCTCAATCTCGGCAAGGTCTCCCTTATATCCTTCAAGTGCAGGATAATAGGGGGTTTTTGCGAACGCAGCGATCACACCTTCAACCGTACCAATCTTGACGATCTCGGATAAATCCCTGTATCTCAACTGACCGCCTGAAACTATATCTTCAAGTATTTCTTCCTCGCCGGCACCTGAAAACTTTCCTCTCAGGATCGTCTTTATATTCCAGATGTCCCAGAAACGAAGGTATTCCGTGATCAAAAAGTTGGCTTCGTTCTGCGACACTTCTATTAATTTGCGGTAAGTCAGTGCAAGGTTCTGGTTCAGCGCATGCTCAATGAGGTCGGTTCCTGTATATTTTTTGCCGAGTTCATCGACCTCCTTTTTATACTCCGATTCCCCGATAAACCGGGTAATCTCGGGTATCTCCATGTTCAGGAACTTGGGATACATCTCCCTGGGAATGAGTTTACCTTTCATAGCCCTGACACGGGCTACGATATATGCATATTTAACATTGCTTGAAACACCCATTTTTTCACCCGAACAGGATATCGGAGACCTGCTTTAATGACTTTTCACTGACATTTTTTAAAATCGTATCGTACCTGAGATCAAGATACTCTGTTCCATCCTCATTCTCTATTAGAACACCTCCGATGCAGTCAATCTCACCGGCATAATTAAGCTTTGTAAGTTTTTTGACCGCAGACGTGTCCTTTGCCCTGGAATATATCTTAGCATTACTGTTTTCGTTCTTTTTGATGATCGAACTTAGAAGCTTCTGGTTCCTGTCAGCCGGGAGTTTGCCGACCGAATCTTTTGCCTTCTCATAAACCTCATCAAGAAGTTCCTTACGCGCGTTCAGCATTGCTCTTTTGACTTCCAGATGAGCGCTTGATAACTCCTGCTGCCTCAATCTTTCGATCTCTTTCCTGACAGCTTCCTGCTTCGCAGCTTTAAGCTTTGCTGCCCGGGATTCCGCCTCTGTAATTATCTTTGAAACTTCCTGATAGGTCTCTCCGCTTATTTTGTCTGCTTCTGCTTTGCCTTTTGCTTTAATCTCCTGAACTATAGCATCGAGTCCCATATTTGTTCACTTTGCCTCAGAATACGAACAGCAATATCAGGGATACGACAAGACCGAAGATTGCAATGGATTCCGGGATGACTGTCATCAACAGACCTTTACCGAAGAATTTCTCATCTTCAGCCATTGCACCTACTGCCGCGGCACCGATGGCCTGTTCGCCCATACCGGCGCCGATTCCTGCTAATCCTACTGCTATTCCTGCTCCAAGTGCTACCATTCCAGCTTGTGATGGATCTACCATTTTTATTATTCCTCCGTATATTTTCTATTATAACCAAAGGGGGTGTACTTCTTACCTCCCCCTTCATAAAATTTAGTGAAAAATTCCACGTACTGAAGTCTCAGTGAATGGATACCCGGGCCCAGGATCCCCAGTAAAAGGTTGATCAGATGCCCGATGAACAAAATTACCACACCTGCAAGGGCAAGGAGAATCCCTCCACCCAGCAGTACTCCTTCCGGCCTGATGAAAAGATCCATGGCAAGCGTGTTGACTGCAAGAGCTATTCCTGCCGAAGATAAGCCTATTGCAAGTATCCTTGAGTATGAAAGGACATTACTCAGGAGAGTGGGTAATTCCAGAATGGATATAAACCCTTCTCCTTTTATCAGAAGTATGATCCCGATTAAACCGAGCACCAGCCCTCCGGCAAAGACAGGGTCGCTCAAAGGTATTGGCGATTTAGACATCATGGCAGGCATCAATTTAGCTATGACAGCAACGCCGCCGATCAATATCATCATCCAGCTTCCTTTAGCAAAGACCGCATGCTTTATATCATGCTCTATTGCAATGTTCCGGAATCCGATTACAAGACCCAGGAAGATATGAGCGATGCCGATTATCAATGTTACCAGGAGTAGCAATTGAACTTCTCCAAATCTGTGGATCGGTAAATGCAAACCTGCTATTGCGGGACCTTCTCCAAGGATTCCATGTACTATTTTTCCTTCCTCCTCAATGTTGAAAATCGGAAAACCGAAGAGTTCCCCATATATAAAACCAAAAATTACTGAGAGCACAGCCGAGAGGAGAAGTATCAGTGACAGTGCATTGAGCTCCCCGGTCTTGAACTTATTTTTGATAACGAGCGCCATGATAGCCACTATGATACCGTACCCGATATCCCCAAGCATTATGGCGTAGAACAGCGGGAATGTGATGAAAACCACAGCCGCAGGGTCTATCTCCCGGTATTTTGGTGTTGCGAAAGTATTGATAAGTAATTCAAAGGGTTTTGCAGGCCTTGGATTTTCAAGCTCAATCGGTATATCTTCCTCTTTTACTTCCTCCTCGACCCTGGCAAAATATACCTTTCCGCCTGTGCTATCCTGTAATCTTGATTCGATCTCGCCGTACTTTCTTGAAGGCACCCACCCGTCGATGATGAACGCATTCGGGCTTGTGGCAAACCGCAGGGGAGCTTCCGCCTTTTGTGTCTCTATCGAAAGGAACTCATCAGCCGCCATTATGAAGTCCGCATATTCTTTCTTGATACTATCAAGCTCGGATTTCAGGGCTGCATATCTTTCATGAAGTGCTGCGGCATCTTTTGCGAGCCCTTCGAGTATGACCGGCGGGTTACCTTTTAATTCAGGCACCTTTATTTCGACATACGAGCGCTCTTCCTGGAGCAGTTTCTGGACATCTCCCTCAAAGGTGCGGGGAATGAACAGCGCAAATATTTTTCTCTTTTCGTACTCTCCGGTGAACAGTTCGTATTTATCCGTTATTTTGGAGAGAGCCGGCTTTATATCGCTCTCGATATACCCGACATAGACTTTTACTGTCTCATACCCGTAGTATTCCTGTAATGATAATGGAAGCCCGAAGAACGGTTTAACAGCAGATATAAGGTCTTCTTTTTCCTTAATCTTGAATTCAATGTTCCTCAATTCATCGGTGCGCGATGAGACCTCGTTTTGCAGTTTTGCTATCTTTTCATCGACCTGCAAAGGCAGCTCTTTTGAACTTTGCCTGGATGAGGGTTCTTTTGCAGCTATCCCGAGCTGGTTTGATATCGCCCTCAAAGAAAGCAGGTATTCGGAGAATTTGGAAGCAGGTTTCAGGGGCTTCCCGATCTTGAAATCCCCGGTCTCTTCCTGGTAATCCGTTATATGCAGCGCGTTTGACTTGTGGAGAGTGGAAATGGTACTCTCCATCATGTCCTTCGTGCCTGCAATCACGACCCTTGTCATTCTTGTGGGTTTAAGCATCTGCTGCCCTCTCGAATTCGGTTAAAATAAATTTAGTGGCTTTCTGTACATTCTTCTTGGCCTTGTTCTTGCTCTCGTCAGCCTCTGCGATCCCTGCCCGGACAATTTTCTCTCTCTCTTCTTTGATCTTTTTCCGTGCATCGCCTATTGCAGACTCGTAAGATTTCCGGGCCTCTTCCTCAGCCTTCTTGATTATCTCTCTTGCCTGTGCATGTGCTTCAGAAATCTTCCGGTTCCTGGTCTCGTTCGCCTGGATGACTGAAGATTTGGCCTCCTCTTCAGCCTGCTTAATGTCTGATAAAATTTCAGCTCGTGTCATGGGATTCCTCTAAATCTGAAATAATAATAAGATTGTGTTTTTCTTCCTTCACATAGGAGAGCACCTACTTAAATTATTCGCTTTTGGAATGGTTTTTTTGCAAGGGCGCATAGCGCTATTTTTAATGATAAATCGTTTTAAATTTTTTAAGGCAGGGGAACCAGGTACATTATTCTTCTCCCATGATTGAAACCGGCGCATAAATGCTATGGCAGGATATGCCAGCTTCAAGATGCTGCGGTTACTTATTCCAGGCTTTATTGTCTCAAAAATACTTTCACATTGCTCTTAGTAAAGAATTTTAGATAAAGACTTTAGATTATCGGTCATGGATAGGATAGTAACTAAGAAGGAAATGCGCCATGACAGGCATACGGTATCGCTGCTGACAGACCATATGGTATTTTCACCCAAATACAGAGGAAAAATATTGATCGGTGAAGTTGCATTCCTGGCCGAAGTGATAATCAGAAAGACCTGTAATGAGCTTGACATAGAGATAATAGATATAGCAGTCAATCCAGACCATGTACATCTATTTATAAAATACCCGCCAAAATATTCCGTCAGTTTTATTGCAAAGAAAATTGAAGGTAGTACCAGTAGAGTCCTCAGACAAGAATTTCCTCACTTAAAGGATTGGTGTGGCGATCATCTGGGGGCACCAAGCTGTTACCACGGTTCTGTAGGTAATGGTTGGGATGTTGTCGAGAGGTATATTTCATCTCATAATACATACGAATATAACAGGTGATATTCCTGTATATTCCTATAAACCGTTATATACAGGCCTCGTGCATCGTACGGGGTATACCGTGACTGAACGCTGCGGAAAACTCATGCTCCCGAAAGGCGATAAAATACCAAAATCTGGTTATTATCATATAAATCAGGCGCACATAAATTCCTAAATTCCCATCTTTTTAGGCACTA
>NZ_FZMP01000041.1 GCF_900196725.1 Candidatus Methanoperedens nitratireducens
TCGGGCAAAATTAGTATGATTGACTATATGGTCAAATAACAAATTTTATAATAA
This sequence comes from Candidatus Methanoperedens nitratireducens, assembly GCF_900196725.1. Taxonomy (GTDB): domain Archaea; phylum Halobacteriota; class Methanosarcinia; order Methanosarcinales; family Methanoperedenaceae; genus Methanoperedens; species Methanoperedens nitroreducens_A. Next base: position 55 of record NZ_FZMP01000041.1, read on the forward strand.
AAACTTTAAACTGAATGACTACTTACGGAAGTACTGCATTTGGGCGTAAGATTTATATGTCTTGCAGTTTAATTGTTAAAAGTTGTGAATTTATCGCAAAAATTCCGTGCTGATTATTGTAGTTAGAAGGTCAAGTCAAATGTTAATTGAGTTTAGTATCGAAAACTTTCGTTCTATCAAGGAAAGAGTGACGCTAAGCTTAGTATCTTCTTCCGATAAATCATTAGATAATAATTTAATCAAAGCCGATTCATTAGAAAAAGATAGTTTATTGCGAAGTGCAGTAATTTATGGAGCAAATGCCTCTGGAAAGAGCAATGTTGTTTCAGCATTCCAATTTCTGAAAGGGTTAGTAACGAATTCTCATAAAAATCAAAAAGATACTAAAATAAAAATGTCACCATTCAAACTGGACGCAGATTATTCTTCCAAGCCAAGTAAATTTGAAGTTGTTTTTATTAAAAACAGCACTAAATACGTCTATGGAGTATCCGTTACTAATGAAAAATTATAGATGAATATTTATATCATTACCCGAAAGGTCGTAGAGCACTCCTCTTTAGGAGAGAGAACACTACAGACTATAAGTTTACTATTGACGAAAACGAGCAAGAATTTTTATCAAAAAGAACTTTAGAAAATGTTCTTTATCTATCAAGCTCAACTCAATTGAATTACAAGAAAACTTCTGAAGCTTTTGACTGGTTTAAGGATAACCTAAAAGTTATAACGACAGCAGACCTCATTACTTCGACTAAATTTACTATTGAATTGCTTAATAAAGACAATAATTTAAAAGAATACGTATTAAAAGCTCTCATAGAAGCTGATTTAGGAATTGATAATTTTTCTGCCTCTCTTGAGAAAGTTTCGGCTGATGATGGAACAATAGATAGTAGTAAATCAAATATTCTTGCTGCTGTGTTTCGTCAATTAGCCTCTGAAGATAAAGATGGCTCTAATATCTTTATATCCGATGGTAAAGGTAACCTTATGAAACTTGATGTTAGAACAATTCACACGGTTTTTAAAGGTAAAGGTAATGAATTAAAGGTTCCATTTAGATTCGATGAGGAATCTGACGGGACGCAAAAAATGTTTGCTCTTATTGGTTCTTGGATTGATGCATTAAGCAACGGACATACAATAGTAGTAGATGAGTTAGATACTAAATTACATCATCTATTAAATGTTTTTTTAATTAAATTATTTCATGACCCAACTCAAAATAAAAATAATGCCCAATTAATCTTTACAACACACAATACTAATCTATTAGATTTGGATTTATTCAGGAGAGACCAGATATGGTTTACTGAAAAGAATCCAAATACTGGAAGTACTGACCTCTACTCTCTTTTAGAATTTAGTCCACGTAAAGATAAGAATATTCAAAAAGGATATCTTGCAGGAAGATATGGAGCCATACCCTTTATAAATGATGAAAGAATATTCGTAGAACCAAAGGATAAATTAAAATGGGCGGATATGGGCTCGGATACGGGCGAAGGAAAAAGGGAACTAGAAGACCTCACAAGGTTTTCGTGATTGTTTGTGAAGGTAAAAGAACAGAAAGAATCTATTTTAATAATTATAAAAAATGGGGTTGTAACCTTAAAATAGAGATGCCCTACAGTGGAGATACTGACCCTTTAAGCCTTATAGAATTTGCCAAAAAGCAAATTTCCAAGTATGAGCTTAACTTAAAGGGTGGGGATGCTATTTGGTGTGTCTTTGATTGTAATGGAAACAATGATAAAATTATATCTACTGCCTGTAAAAATGCCGGTCATAATGTTAAAATAATCTTATCTAATCCTTCCTTTGAGTTATGGTTTCTTTTGCATTTTGAGTATTATTCAATTAAATTAACTAATTTGGATTTAATAAACAGATTAGAAAGATACCTACATAATTACGAGAAGAGCAAGGACTACTATGATTTATTAAAGAGTAAAAGAGAAAACGCTGTTGCTAATGCAAAAAGATTAAATGAGTTACATCAGATTAAAGGAATAAATTTAATTAGTGTTGATAGTAATCCTTCAACCCAAATTTTTACAATAGTTGAAGAGATTCTTAAAATTACTAGGTATATGGATTAATAGATTTATATAATATAAACAGAGAGTATAAAACCAGAGATTACAACTGATAAAATGACCCCGAAAGTACTCGTTCTCACAGGCTACGGCATTAACTGCGACATGGAGACGCAGCATGCTTTCAGGCTCGCTGGCGCAGATGCCGAGCGGGTGCATCTCACTGACCTGACCAACGGGACAAGGAAACTTTCTGAGTTCCACATTCTTGCATTTCCCGGAGGCTTCTCATTCGGTGATGATATCGCCTCAGGTAAAGTCCTGGCTAACATGATAAAATACAACCTTGGGGAGCAGGTCCGGGAGTTCATAGATGCGGGTAAACTGATCATCGGGATATGCAACGGTTTCCAGGCAATGGTAAAGATGGGGCTCCTGCCCGGATTGAACGGTGATTATACCACTCAGGAGGTTACGCTCACTTTTAACGATTCAGGCAGGTTCGAGGACAGGTGGGTGCACCTGCGCGCAAACCTGAGAACAAAATGCGTTTTCACGAAGGGTCTGGATACGATCTATCTTCCGGTTCGCCACGGCGAGGGAAAGTTCGTGGCAAAAAATCCCGAAGTGCTTGCAAGATTGAAAAAAGGCAATAACATCGTTTTACAGTACACCGACAGTGAAGGGGACCTCGCAGGGTACCCTCATAACCCCAACGGCTCTGTAGATAACATCGCGGGCATATGCGATGATACGGGAAGGGTATTCGGGATGATGCCGCATCCTGAAGCGTTCCAGCACAGGACGAACCATCCGGGATGGACGCGGGAGGAACTGCCGGAGGAAGGGGCTGGGGTAGCGATATTCAGGAATGCGGTAGAGTATGCGAGAGAGAAGTTGTTATGATCTATCAATCATAAAGTTTAGTCTTAGATTTGTCTTATAATCACAATCAGATTATCACTTTATAAACTCTTCAAGCTGCTCCCGTGCATCCTGCTCCCGCATCTGCTGAGGGGGATGTTTCATGAAGTATGCGGACGCAGCCATTACAGGTCCGCCTATTTTCCTATCTAAAGCTATTTTTGCGATGCGGATAGCATCCACAACAACGCCTGCGCTGTTCGGGCTGTCTTCCACCGAGAGCTTGAGGTCGATATAGGCAGGTACATCTCCGAAGAGCCTGAAATCTATCTTCAGGTGGCATATCTTGTTATCGTTCAGGCAATCGATGCATCCGTTGGGTCCTGCATAGACATATGCATCATACGGTATCTGGGATGCCACGGATTCGGTCTTTGAGATCTTTTTGGACTTCAATCTTGACTGGTCAGTCATATTCCGAAAATCAGTGTTGCCGCCAATGTTCAACTGGTACGTGCTGTCTATTCTTGCGCCCCTGTCAATAATCATCTGAGTCAGGGTGCGGTGAACGATCGTAGCTCCCACAAGGCTTTTTATGTCGTCGCCGATAATCGGCAGTTTTGCTTCCCTGAATTTTTCAGCCCACTGCTTATTCGATGCAATGAAAACCGGAATGCAATTTATGAAAGCGCATCCTGCTTCAAGAGCCTGCGATGCGTACCATTTCACGGCTTCTTCAGAGCCGACAGGCAGGTAATTTATTAGAACATCAGCCTTCGATCTCTTTAAGACCGAAGCAACGTCAACAGGTTTTTGTATTTCATCTACCAGGAAATAATCTTTCATGTGGGACGCGACCCCGTCGAGGACCTGCCCTTTCATAACCTCGACATCCATATCCGAAACATCTGAAAATTTCTTTGTGCAGTTCGGCTCTGAAAAAATAGCTTCTGACAGATCGGTCCCAACCTTCCTCTTATCTATATCAAATGCAGCCACAGGTTTTATATCCGAGACCAGATAGCCGCCAAGGGAGTTATGCATCAATCCCGGAACAAGTTCATCGGATTTTTTTATGTTTTTATAGTAATCAAGACCCTGGATTAATGATGAAGCGCAGTTACCAATCCCTGCAATTGCTATACGAATTCCAGCCATAAATCTCCTCGATACCCGATTTATTAGTTTTTATCTAACTTAAAAGTTGTTATTTAAGTACTTTTCTGGCATATCCAATTCTTTGGAAGACTGTGATGAAAGACAGCACAGCTACAACCAAAACCGCCCAGTTAACCATATCGATGAACGCACCGACTACGATTATCATTACCCTTACCGCTCTTTCACCGATACCTACCGATGCGCTCGCGCCTGCCGCTTCAGCCCGCGCCCTTGTATAACTTACCATGAACGAGCCTACTATTGCCGCAGTCCCGATGAGCCAGCCTGGAATAGATAGTATATCTGTCAGCCCGCCGTATATCGCTCCCATAATAACAGCGGCATCGGCAAACCTGTCGCACACGGAATCAAGAAACCCCCCAAAGCTTGTTACCTGCTTATTTTCTCTGGCCACCTCGCCGTCAAGAGCATCAAAAAACCCGCTCAGCAGGAGAAAGCTCCCGGCTAATACAACTTCGTCCCTTGCAAAAAAAACCGCAGATATGAAACTTATTAACAGACCCAGAACAGTTAATGTATTCGGGTTTGTGTCTATGAATTTTTTCGCCAGAGGTCTTAATGCAGCCCTGACGTATTCCTTTATCCTTTCAAGCATTGTTTTTTTATTGCCGTCTGAGATTATTAATATTCCTTTTGATTATTTCATGCTTCTGTAGATATAGGACACAAAGGTAATCATGATCAGAGTAAGAGTTAATCCAAAAAACCGCTGGACATCTTCTATTAAGGGATAATCAGTAAACAAAAATAAATGTGGAATGTAGATCAGCGACACATGTATAACAAGTACAAAAGCAAACAGGGCAAATAGCATGAACGCTTTTTTAAACTCTTCGTATTTTAAAAAAATCTTTGATCTTATTATGTCCGGGTCTTTGTTCCGCAGATAAAATACCATATACATCAATAAGAAAAAAATAATTATAGCAGCAGGGATTATTACAACTTCATTGATGACTTCCAGGGCGTTTTTTACATCCAGCATAGAATTTATCCATATAGACATCAATTAAATAAATATATCTGATAACATGGACAAAATTGATAGACTATTATTAAAATCGACGCAGGATGGAATTCCGATAGTACCCAAGCCGTTCCTTGAGATATCAAAGGAAATCGGTATCCCTGAAGATGAAGTAATAACGAGACTGGAGAGCCTGGTTAAAAACGGGGTTATCAGGCGCTTTGGAGCATCTATCGGTCACAGGAGCATAGGGATAACTGCAAATGCCATGTGCACGTGGAACGTTCCCGATGAGCGGGTGGAAGAGGTCGGGGCGATAATGGCAGGGTTCCCTGAAGTAACACATTGCTATGAACGTCCCCGTTTCCCTGGCTGGAAATACAACCTCTTTACCATGGTACATGCCTACTCGCGTGAAGAATGTGAAAAAATCGCACGGGAAATCTCCAGTGCCACTGGCATTAAGGATTACGGCATACTTTTCAGCGAGAAGGAGTTCAAAAAGACCGGTGTAAGATTATGAAAAAATTCCTGCCTCTGATGCTTGATCTTGCGGGGAAAGAGGTGGTGATTTTCGGGGGCGGCGAGGTGGGTGAACGCAAAGCCTCGCTTTTTTGCGGGCATGGAGAAGTAACTGTAGTGAGCAGGGATTTCACCCCCCGGTTAAACCAGTTTTCTGAGGAGGGAAAAATAAAACTTGTAAAGGTAAAAGACCTGGCAGAGAATGAAATCCGCCGGTATATGAAAGATGCTTTTATTGTTATTGCGGCTACAAATGATACACTTGTGAATGAAAGTATCGCACAATTAGCAGGCAAGAGCGGGAAACTTATTAACAGGGTAGATGATATGGGGGATGTTATTGTGCCGTCAGTCATCACCAGAGGTGATGTTGTAATCGGGATCTCAACACTTGGCAAAAGCCCGGCGCTTTCAAAATATATACGCCAGAGGCTTGAAGGTGTCATTACATCCGAGTTCGCAGATATGTCGCGGCTCCAGAATGAAATCCGTGAAGTGCTGAAATCACAGGTGCATGATCAGAAGAAGCGTAAGGAAATCCTGTGGAATATCATAAATGATAGTGATGTATGGAGCGCGATTTCCGAATCATATGAAAAGGCATATAAAGTAGCTTTAAAACATATAGAGAGGACTGGCAGGAAAACGTAATGTCCGAAATATCAAGTATGCTTATCACCCATACCAAGGCGAGCATAGTAGAGATGGAAAACGCCTGGCATGGCGGCATAGATAATCTTCTAATGCACCTCAAAGCGCATCAACTCGTCGAGGAGTGCGCTGTACTTAAAACATGCAACCGCGTTGAAGTCTATGTTGTCTCGCCAAAAGGAAGCAAGGTACTTCTTGAATTCGCCAAACATATGAAAGTTTCATCAAGAATTATCGATTTTCTTGATCATGACGAATCGCTCCGCCACCTCTTGAGGCTGACATCCGGTCTTGAGTCTATGATCGTCGGGGAGGACCAGATTCTCGGGCAGGTAAAGGAATTATACGGGCTTGCAAAAAAGGCGGGCACTGTTGGAAAGACGCTTGATACCGCTTTCAATAAATCAATACAGGTAGGGAAGCGCATCCGCAACGAGACCGGGATCAATAAAGGCTCGGTCTCTATCGGCTCTGCTGCAGTTGAGCTTGCTGAGAATGAACTGGAGGGGCTGGATGGAAAGACTGTGATGGTCATAGGGGCAGGCGAGATGGGTACGCTTGTGGCAAAGGCGCTTGCGAACAAGGAGATTAAGGTCATCTATGTAGCGAACAGAACATTTGATAAGGCTGAAGCTCTAGCCTGCGAACTGAACGGCAAAGCCGTAAGGTACGAATTGATGGAGAATTACATCCCGCTATCGGATGTAGTGATAAGTGCCACATCTGCACCGCACTTCGTCCTGACGCATGAGATAATATCCCGCGCAAAGGAAAAAAGAGGGAAAGACCTCATGCTCATCGATATCGGAAATCCCCGGAATATAGAGAATTGCGTCGGGGAGATCCAGGGCATCAGCCTGCATAATATCGACGGCTTAAGGAGCATCAGCGAGGCGAACCTTGCAAAAAGAAGGGAGGAAGCAAAGAAAGCGGAAGTCCTTATCGAAGAAGAACTCACATTGCTTAAGAAACAGTATAAGCGCCAGCAGGCAGATACGATCATCTCTGCTCTTTATTCAAGGGTTGAGACTATAAGATGTAAGGAATGCGAAGAGGCTATAAATAAGCTCATGGCACGGCATACGATGGGGGATGTGGAGCGTGAGGTGCTGGACGATATGACGCATTCTTTCGCCAATCAGATTCTCGCAGAACCCACTAAGATACTCAGGAATGCGGCAGAGCATGATGATGAGCGGTTCCTGGACGCGGTTGCGGAGTTGTTCAAGTTGAATGGAGTGAAGGGAAAGAAGTAGGGAAACATGCGTCAGCCGCCAATGCTATCAAAATATAATCACCAAAATGCTTTTATAACATAAATTATAAAGATACACATTGGGTAACCTAACAGGCGAGGGTAATGTCAGCACTTGGTGATGATTTTCGTTGCTCAGCGATATACCCATTCAACCGGGCTGTCTGACACTAACAGTTAGCTATCTGAAGGAGGATAAATTCAATACGGGGGTGACATAAATGCCAGGAAGAGAAGAGAAAAGCGCAGGAGCCATGGAAAAAGAGATTTTTATGAGAGCCAGAGCAGGCAACATCAATATCTCATTTCCAACCCAAGAGGAAGCTCAAGACTGGGAAGAGCGTCTTGTATCAAGCCTGAAAGAAGGCGGATTAAATGTTAAGGAAGAATAAAGTCAGCAAATAATAACTTTAAATGGGGGTGATTTTAATTCCAAGAAGAGAAGAGAAACGAAAAGAAGAGACCGGTAAAATGACCGTAGAAGAGGCGGGTAAGAGAGGTGGTGAAACAACTAAGGAAACACATGGTCATGAGTTCTACCAGGGTATTGGAAAGAAAGGCGGAGAAGAGCGCGCCAGGGAAATCCGTGAGGAAGGTATCTCGCCAGAGACACGCGAGAAGCTTTCTGAGGCCGGACGTAAAGGCGGCGAAGCAACCAGGGAAACACATGGTCGCGAGTTCTACCAGGAGATCGGGAAAAAGGGTGGAGCTGCGCCTAAAGGTGCAGCAAGAAGAGAAGTTCCGGAAGGAGAAGTTGTCGTAAGACTCAGCGGAAAAGACCTGGATATTATGTTCTCAAGACAGGAAGAAGCCGAGGAATGGCGGAGCCGCTTTGCATCTATGATGGAGCAGGAGGGCTACCACCTCTCCAGGGTGAAGCCTGAAACTATGCATGCCGGGGCTGAGGCTGAAGCTACTACAAGTGAGTGAATTTGAAATGCCCGGTTGATGGTGGATTCGCCGGGCATTTTTTCTTATTGGAGGGGATGGATAATGCAAATGAGAACGATGCATGATATGTTCGGTTTAAACGGATAAACTTATATCTGGGGACTTACGCGGACCGGCAAGGATACCAAAAGGCTTAAATCTCCTGCAGCTTAAGCTTGATTAAGTGATTGAATGGAAGTATTCGAAGCTATCAGAAGCAGATGCTCTGTCCGCCAGTTCAAACCTGAGATAATCCCGGATGGGGTTCTGCGCAAAATCCTTGAGGCTGCCAGGTGGGCTCCAAGCCCGTTCAATACCCAGCCATGGAAGTTTATCATCATCAAGAATAAAGAGACGCTGAAAGCCGTCTCGAAGTATGCAAGATACTCGGGTTATCTTGCAGATGCACCCATGGCGATTGCAGTAATCGTATCGCCGATAGACAATAAATTCTCATGGATCGAAAGCATAGGAGAGCCCAGGTTCGCTGCTGCAATAGCTGTCCAGAACATGATGCTTGCAGCCTGGGAACTGGGAATAGGGGCATGCTGGGTAAGTATTGAGAGGAATAAGGTCGGCGAAATACTCAAAGTACCGGAGAAACATTTCGTACTGACTGTCATTCCTGTCGGATACCCGGAAACTCCGCCTGTGAAGCATGATGAGAAATTCAGGAAAGATCTTGAAGATATGATTTTCTACGAAATGTACGGATTAAAACAGGATTAAAATGAGCGAAGAAGAGGATATCAAACCCGTCAAGATTCTTGACTGCATCGGTCTTTACTGCCCCATACCTATATTCAATACCACACAGGAAATGGAGACTATCGAATCCGGACAGGTACTGGAGATGGTTACGGATGACCCTGCCGCAGTGCAGGATATCCCGCGATGGGCAAAGAGGGCAGGACACCAGTTCCTGAAGCTGTTCAAGGAAGGCGAGCATTACCATTTCCTGATACGGAAAGGATGATTAAAGCATATCCTTTTAACGCTCTATAGGTGAGTGTGCGAACTAACTGGGCGTTTATAATTTTTATTTCAATTTTAGGTGGGCCTTGGTAACCACCTAAATTCCCCAACTTTACCCCTGCTTATAGGACAACAATAATCAAAAATGCGTTTTTTATGGATGCATAGGCTGTTTTTTGTTTTAATCTCCAGAAATCAATTTTAATGGTTGTTGTCATATAACTATGACAACAAAAAATTTATGTAAGTATCGAATAATAGCAAGAAACGCACA
>NZ_FZMP01000195.1 GCF_900196725.1 Candidatus Methanoperedens nitratireducens
TTTATCTCCGAGTCGCTCAACAGTTCTATAAAAAGTCCGTTCAGCCGGTGTTTCATCCAGGTTAAAATATTGGAACGCTTCTTCAGGGTAAATATTTGGGATTTGGTTGATTGAAACGTTATCCGTCAATTTGTTGTATATCAGGGATTTTACGATATTCTGAAGGTCTTTTGCTTTTCCACCGATTTCATCGAACAGAAAATCAAAGTAACCATAATCTTTTTGAATTCTGTCGAGCATTACAATATTGCCTATTGGGAAAGTTACATTTTCATGCAAGTTTGGTCACAAAAACTTATGAGATGTGACTTTTCTTTTATAGGTTAGCTGGCGAAGTCAGGAATATAAACTACAAAGTAGTACCATGGTTTCCTATTCATTATTCGAATGAGGATTCAAAATGAAAAACTATAGAGGTATTGAAGAAGCTTATCCAAGAGTTTTTGTCTGCACTTTCTGCAAAAAGGAGTTCGCTTCAATGGGTTCTGTGTTTAGCCACATGAGAGATGAGCATGAATTTGTTCACAAAAGCAAATAGGAGGCGGTAACAATGGATATATTCGAAGTACTAAACGCTATCTCAAAGAGAAAGAAAGCAATCATGAATAACGGTACGGACGAGCAAGACGCCTTGATAAAAGCAGAACTTGATATATCTAACGAGTATCATATATCACTTTTTGACATCAAGAAGTTAATTGAGCCTCAGGCAAAAACATAAAACAGTCCTAAATTCAAAGATAAATTGACTGCAGTTCGTAGGGTGCTGTATTTGATCTAGAGAGGTAGTTTGAACTATATCCTTTTTTTTATCAGTTTACCAGCTAACCAAAATCTCTATCTTTTTCTTTATTTTCAGGCTCATGTGGAGACCATCCGCTAATTTGACAGGATAACAGGATTGACAGGATCGAGATGTAAAAATTTATCCAGTTAATCCTGTCTATCGGCTGATTTTCAACCCCGGTAGAAGATATACACTTGAGAAATTGGAATTAGCGGAGGTCTCACTCATGTGCTAAAGTTTTTATATGTATGTTGGATATGGATACGTAGCAATGCCTATGAATTTAAGAAATGCGGAGAATATAATAAAAATTAACCGTTATTTATAAATAACATTTCTTCCCTATCTATCAACAGACTAAATTAAATAGGCGATACTATTATGGGCTTTGGCAAATGGATGAAAGACACACTCAAAAAGCAAAATGAAAAAATGATAGCAAAGAGGGAGCATGAGCCTGGATGATATAAAGAATCTATCTGATAAATTAGAAGAGAAAAAGAAAAAGTACACTGCAATAAAAGAAGAAGATTTTGAGAAAGATATTTTAAGACTGATAACCTCAACCCCAGTAACCTGGGAAGATATTGCAGGTCTTGATAATGCCAAGAAAACTATCAACGAGACTGTTAAATATAGTCAAATGAAAGGAATACCTGACGCAATAAAACCATGGAAAGGCGTTCTTCTATTTGGCCCTCCCGGAACTGGTAAGACCCTGTTTGCTGCGGCAACTGCAAGCACTTTGAAAGCTACGTTTTTCAATGTAAAACCAGGCGATTTATTATCAAAAAATTACGGTGAATCTTCAAAGAATATATCTGCTTTATATAATGTCGCACGGAAAAGGGCCCCATCTATCATTTTCCTGGATGAATTCGATTCTATTGGGAGTAAGCGTGATGATATATTTGAAGCTTCGCGAAGAGTATTGTCCACATTGCTTTCTGAAATGGATGGATTACATAATAAGAAATCAAGCCGGTATATTCTGACAATGGCCGCGACCAATACGCCATGGGATCTTGATAGTGCAGCGCTTAACCGATTCGAGAAGCGATTTTACGTACCTCTGCCTGATACTCAGACTGTTATGGAAATTATAAAAATGAATACCCAAGGTGTGGAATTAGACGGAAATATTTTGAATATAGCACAAACTTGTGTCTTGAAACTATTTGCAGGCCGCGATGTTGCAGCACTCTGCAATGAAGCTGTCAGGATCATGATACGAGAAGAAAATGGCCCGGAAGTAAATAAACCTAAAATGAGACCTCTTACTAGATCAGATTTCAGAAAATCCTTTCCGAAGATAAAAGGCACAATAACAGCAAGAGAAATAAGAAAATACGAAGATTGGGCGGAAAAAAACGGCACAGATTCTTATAATGGTGGATATGCTGAACATAGATATGATAATGTATCTGAAATTTTCAGGAAGGCGCTGAGCGAAAAAGTATCTGAGCGAAAAGAAGCGGCATATGAAATCGGGAAGAATTTCACAGCTTTCCCTGATAAAAAGCAATCAACAAAAATACTGCTTGACCTTACAAAAGATAATAACAGTGGTGTGCGAAGAAATGCAGTTGAAGCCATTGGTTCCGCTTTTTATCATCTCACTGATAAGGGTCAGGCAATAAATGACCTGCATGCTCTTACGAAAGATGAAAAATGGGAGGTACGAAGTGCTGCAGCGAAAGCCATTAGTTCCGCCTTTATTCACATCACTGATAGAGGTCGCGCAAAAAATGACCTGTTTGCCCTTATAAAGGATGAAAAATGGGAGGTACGAAGTGCTGCAGCAAAAGGGATTGGTTCGGTCTATAATCACTTCGCTTATAGAGGTCGTGAAGCAAAAGACCTGTTTGATCTTACAAAACATGAAAAATGGGAAGTACGAAGTGCTATAGCTGAAGCCATTGGTTCCGCCTTTAAATACCTCACTGATCTGGATCAGGCAACAGAAGTCCTGCTAAAACTTGCAAAGGATGAAAATAGCTTTGTGAGAAGGAATGCGGCAGAAGCCATTGGCTCCTCCTTTTCTGACCTTACTAATAAAAATAAAAATCGGGCGACAAAAGCCCTGCTAACCCTAGCAAAGGATGATGATAGTTTTGTGAGAAGGAATGCAGCAGAAGCCATTGGTTTGTCTTTTTCTCATGTCACTGATAAAGTTCGGGCATGGAATGACCTCCTTGTTCTGATAAAGCGTGATGATAGATTTGTGTTAATTGGTGCAGCGTATGCCCTTGGTTCCGCCTTTCCCCATGTCACTGATAAGGATCAAGCAACAGAAGCCCTGCTTGCCCTGATAAACGATAAAGATGCCAATGTGCGAAGCGTCGCGGCAGAAACTTTTGGCTCCGTTTTTCCATATATCGCCGATAAATACCAGGCAACAGAAAGCCTTCTCGCGCTTACAAAGGACGAAAAAAGCATTGTTCGGGCATATGCCAACCATTCTCTCGGAAGAGCATATGTTTTCAGGGCAACAGAATCAAAGGATAAAGAGGATTTCAGAAAAGAATTAGAACAAGCCCTGCAATTTTTTGAAAAATCATCAAGGGAAGAAACACATTCACAACCGGCTGGATTTTGTCTTCCATTTTATCGCTCTTTCTATATGCTGACTTTTAAGAAAGAAGAAGCTAAAGCTGAGGTGCAAAAATATCTTGAAGAGGCAAAATATGCAGTTGAAGGTTCTCACAGCAAAGAAAAACTCCTTGAAGCCGTGAAAAACCTCGGAAACGCGCTGAAGGAAGTGCAGAAAGAACAGGATTTCAATGATTTAAGATGCGACCTCAAAGCATACAGGAATTACTGCGAACGAGCTGCTGAGATACTGGATGAAGTAGAAGGGAAAGCGCCTCGCACCGCACAGCTGGTAAGGATGGGGCTGCCGATCATTGATGAGAGGATAAAGGGGATGCTGGCGGGAATAGAGATAAAAACAAAAACGCTGTGCGGGCAAACGAAAGGAACTCAACTTATCAAATTCGGAGAAGAAATATACGGGCAGGGTAAAAACCTTCCACGAATCGGGGATCCGATAAAACTTGACATAAAAATAAACGAAATGCGTAACACTTTATCAATGCTTTGCGGCAGGCTGATAGAAGAAGATATTATAGAGGAACTTAAAATCCTGAATAAAATTAATGATGAACAATATATAGTAAATAAAGTTGAAATGATTAATAGTGTATTGCAGAACATTTTGATAAAGGTGAAGCCGAAAACAAGGCTTTAACCCGATAAACAAATATTACATCATCTGGGATTTAATCCCCGCTCCCAGATTTCTCTTACATAATCAATATGATCTTCCATGTGTTTAACTGCCCTTTCTTCATCTTTATTTTTGATAGCATCCAATATTTCTTCATGTTGTTTTAGAGTCTCCTTAGATTGAGCTTGCCTGCTCAATGTAGATAATGATCTATATAGCAACCTGCAAATATCATAAAATGAACTATTTCCGCTAGCTAAAGATATCCCTACATGAAAATCAAAATCATAACCCCAAAATATACCCGTTTCCCTTGTTTTTTCATCTTGAAGAGCTTCTTTAAATCTTTCTAAAATGGTCTCTAGAGCCTCTATGTCCCGTATTCCTCTATATCTTGCGGCGAGGCTCACTGAGCTCATCTCCATCTGTTTTCGGACTTCCCAAAGCGCATTAAAGGTATATCTATTTATTATGGGATCTGTTCTGAGTTTTTCAGTCAATATATCGAAAAAGGGTTCGATATCTACATTGAAAATAATAGCATTATTGCTCTTCCAAAAACGAAGTTCAACTTCTGTTGGATCTCTCATAATGGCATAGTACTGAACCCTATTTTCTAAACGTCGTTTGGTTTTTTTAATGATGGCATTAATGTTATCATCGTTTATATTATATCCAACAAATAAAATGGTTCTTGTAAAAAAAAGTTCCTCAAGTTTATTGAACATAAGCGGGTCAAAGGAACTGTGTATTTTGTAAACATTTGTATCTGATTCCATTTCCAGCATATCTTTATCTTCTTGAATTAGATTGATTCTTCCCCTACGGTGTTTGATTGTATCTTCCAAAATGCTATCGCAATTTGCGATAATAATATTTTTAATAGTTAAAATATCTGCTATCTTTTTAAAAATCGAAGAGTTTCTGGTGTAATCTGTTACAGTACTGGTTAATCCAGAACCTATAAATAAAGCCGCATTTCCCTTAAATATCTCAGGAATCAATGATTTTAGATTAATATGGTCAAAAAAGGGAGGATCATATGTAGGAATAAATTTATTATTACCTAAAATTTGTTCCATTTCAGCGGGCTCGTATGAAAAAACCTCAAATTGATTCAGTTCGGATTTCTTATGGGTGATATAACCCGGGGCAACGCTACAAAGAGCCGCCGAGATGGATCCTCCACCTGCTTTTAACAGATCTATTATCAAATCTTTATTTTCTCTCGTACTTATGAAAATATGCGAATATGGTAATGCCAGTCTAATAATTGCAGTGATAAGTTTCAGTTGGTTATCAGAGACTTGGTACTTCTGCTCTGGCTGGAATAACGTTCTGCTGGCTTCTTTCAAACGAGGTATCCCAACTATCGGAAAACGGTCAAATTTTTCTCTTAAAAACAATCCATGCTGGACCAATGCCATGACTTCGAACTTAAAATCATACAAACCCAGCAATACACCAATCCCGGCATTTCTTATTCCGCTATTGTAGATTCTATCCTGAGTTCCTAACCTGTACTGAAAATCTTTTTTTGAAACACATTCTTTATGAAGCTCATCGTAAGTTCTTTTATGATATGTTTCTTGCCATGAAAGCACGATGTCTAAACCCATACTCTTTAAGGATCTATAGTCCTCCTGTGATAATGGAGAAGAGTTCAAACCAATCATCCCACCTTCTCCCTGTTCAAGTTTATTTCTCAGATGCTCTATATATTTCGTCATTTCCTTTATGCCAATTTCTGGGTCGTCTGAGAAAACCAACTCTATTGTTCTAAAATTCTTTGCTGTCAGATATTCAATTTCTTTACAATATTGGTCAAAAGTTAAACGGGTTCTGCCCTTACTATAATTATTACAATAGAATGCACAATAAGGACATTTATTCATACAATAATTTGTAATGTAAAGGGGAACCACAAGGTTTATTTCATTTCCAAGAATATCGCTTCTAATACGCTTTGCAGTTTCTAATAGATTGCTAAAATCTTTATTATTGGGATTAGGATCGATATGAAGAAGTGCGGCAATATCTTCGAAATCTAATCTCTCTAATTTTTCCGCTTTCTCAAGTACCTCATCAATGTCCTTAGGTTTTGATTCTAAATGAAATTTGATTTCATCAGGGTCTATATCAAATTTATTCATAAAATAACCTCTTTTTTCCATAACATCAATCGGCATATTAAATCGTCATATTCTCTCTTGAGCATTGTTATTAATTTCTTGTTATCGCATATAACACACATTCTTCTTATGCCTATTGTTGACCCTCATGCATGAGCGTATTGTGCAACAAGCCCATAGCCAATTGGGAAGAAGACCTTGCCATGCGAGCCCAAAGATGGATTAGAGGTTCAAAATGTATAGCAAAGGGAAGCCTCCAAATCGTTTAGTATACGTGTCAGGTGGTATTAACGTAAAGTCAGGTTAAAAAGATTTGTTACGTCATTTCCGTAACAAACCCTATTTGTTCCAGTTTTTAAGTAACAAATATTATAAACTGCTAATTATTATATACAAATAATCTACTGTCCTGTCAAGTATCAATTAGAAACAAACAACCGAGATGAATAATAAAATTATCTCGATTTCATCCTGCAATTGAGGGTTGGCGTGACAGTAGTATGGTGAATACATCAATGAGCACTGATAAAAGTGCAATGACCCTGGGTATCTTACCGAAAAATAAAATGACCTAAAAATAAAGGAGATAAAATATGATTGTTAAAAACAAAACAAAACTTGTGCTGTTGTCTATAGCTACAATAACTTTACTGCTTATGGGCAATGTTTTTCAAGTTTACGCAGCCCCAAGTCAACAACCAACTCTGGTAGTTTTCGTACAGGCGATCAATGATGACGGCGGAGCAATGAAGGCATCTGATTTTGCAGTAACCGTTACAGCCAAAGATCCATCGCCCGCTATATTCAGTGGCTCAGAAACAGGAACAACCGTTACTATGAAAAATAGTGAATATAGAGTAACTCAACTTGCAGTGAAAGGCTACAATGTATCATACTCACCGGGTTGCTCGGGACGCATAAATAATAACGAAGCCAAAACCTGTGTAATAACCAATGATGATATAGCTCCACATCTAAAAGTAATAAAACATGTGATCAATGATAATGGAGGAACATCAAATGCATTGGACTTTGGAATATATGTATACGGTAACAACCCCACACCAAGTTCATTTGCAGGTTCTGAGGTTGGTACTGATGTAAAGATCAATCCAGGATGGTATAGCGTTTATGAATATGAAGCCCCAGGTTATAGTCCATCTTATTCTCCTGAATGTAATGGTCAAATAAACGTAGGTGAAACCAAGACTTGTACCATAACCAACGACGATATACCCAAGGCTCAATTAGTCGTCATCAAAAATGTAATCAATAACGATGGCGGTACAGCAAGCGCATCTGACTTCACAATGCATGTAGATGGCAATTCCCCCTCACCAAGTATGTTTCAAGGATCTGAAACCGGTACTGATGTAACAATCTATGAAGGCTACTATAATGTTTGGGAAGATTATGGATCATATTATTCTCAAACGAACTCAGCTGATTGTAGTGGTTACATTAAAGGCGGTGAAATTAAGACTTGTACGATAACGAATGATGATTTACAGCCAGCTCACTTGATAGTAATCAAAAATGTAATCAATAACGATGGCGGTACAGCAAGCGCGTCTGACTTCACAATGCATGTAGATGGCAATTCCCCCTCACCAAGCGTGTTTCAAGGGTCTGATGCCGGCACTAATGTAACAATCTATCCGGGATGGTATAATGTAAATGAATACTACAATTCACAATACAGCAGTTCCTTCTCTGGCGACTGCTCTGCTTACATAAACCCTGGCGAAACAAAGACATGTACCATAACTAACGAGTACATACCAGAAACAGCATCAGGATAGATGGAAAAATGGCTTAGCCCATACATGAGGGAGGAGAAATAAAAACTCTCCTTTACCTCATTTGTTTTTTAAAGAATAAATTTCATTCTCGGTTGCCCAAGTCATTGCACCGGGAGTAGCTCGGATTATGGGTGCATCTTTACAGGAGGAACGGCGTTCCTATCAGGAATTTGAATGATTGTTATAGACTGAATTTGAAAACTGAATATCAAAAAATAAGGATATTTCAAAGATGATAATTATGGGTTCTATAGAAGTAGTTGGTTCAATAATAGTAGCAATAGTGATGCTGGGTGTGATTTATCGGTTTGGTTCTGGTGCTACATACATAGGAAGGTATGAAGTTGGAATACTAACAAGAAGAATAGGAAAAACAATGCCATCAGGACAAGTAATAGCAAGAAATGGTGAAGTTGGAATTCAGGCAGACACAATGATGCCAGGAATTTATTGGCTCAATCCGTTAATATGGAAAATTGAAAAAGAACAAATTACTACAATTGGAGAAACAGAAATTGGGACAATTGAATCCATAGATGGTGAACCTATACCAACAGGAAGATTGTTGGGTGATGCTATAGAGTGCAACCAGTTCCAGGATGCAAAAATGTTTTTAGATGGTGGAGGCAAAAAAGGACCACAAACTGCTATCTTACGTCCGGGAGCCTATCGTATAAATACAAAAGTGTTTAAAGTGACTAAACATCCTGTCACAAAGATAGAAGAAGAACACATTGGTATTGTTGTAGCAGTTGATGGTCAGCCATTGCCGTCTGGATATATAATTGCTCCAAAGCCAGAGAATGATGAGCATAAATATTATCAAGATGGGCAATTGTTTATAGCAAATGGTGGTTACAGAGGTCCGCAGCTTGATACACTTCAGCCAGGGGAATATTACATAAATCCGTTATTATTTAAAGTAAAGCAATATGAAGTTGCAGAAGTTCCACCAGGGTATGTAGCTGTATTAAGATCTAAGCATAGTCATATAAGTAATGTTGT
>NZ_FZMP01000212.1 GCF_900196725.1 Candidatus Methanoperedens nitratireducens
TAATTTATATAGTGCCTAATTTAACGGGAATTTAGGAATTTCTCGCCTTTTCTTCTGTTAAAGTAAAAACAGAAGCTTACTGAAGCTGTGATTATACATAAGATTATTCAGAAAAAAGATATTCGTATAGTCTACATGGTTTGAGTACCTAGCAGAAACATCAAAATATCTCAGGCACTATCCTTCCAGCCACTTCCCTGTAAGCCGCCACTAGGTCTCCCTTATCGAACCTGAACACGTCCTTATCGAGCGACTCTCCCGTTGTCTTATCCCAGAAGCGGCAGGTATCGCATGAGATCTCATCCGCCAGCACTATCTCGCCGTTGCGCCTTCCGAACTCAAGCTTGAAATCAGGAAGCAACAGATTCTTCTCGTCAAGATACCCGACAAGTATCGAGTTTATCTTGAGCGCTATCTTTCTTATCTTCAAGAGCTCTTCTTTCGTGGCAAGCCCGAGAGCCAGCGCGATATCGTCATTAATCATAGGGTCGCCGTGTTCATCGCTCTTGTAATCGAAAAGCAATATCGGAGGATCTAGTTTTTGCCCTGTCGTAAACGGGTACTTCTTCGTGAGAGAGCCAGCAGCGATATTCCTGACGATGACCTCGATCTTTATGATTTCCACAGCATCTACGACCATCTCGGTATCTGATAACATGCTGTCAAAATGCGTCCTGATGCCCTTGCCCTCAAGCAGCTTGAAGAGCTTTGCGGATATCTGGGCGTTGTAATAACCTTTCTTCGGTGCTTCACTTTTTTTCTTGCCGTCAAAAGCTGTCAGGCTGTTCCTGAACTCCATTATCAGCTTTTTCGGATCATCGGTCTTAAACACGGTCTTGGCTTTACCGGAATAGAGCGCCTCAAGCTTAATCATAGCCCCCTGATAGGATTTTGAGGGATATAATTGTATGGATATCGTGTGGTTGGAGTTCTTACCGACAACGACATATTTGACTGGCATGAGAGTATAGCATGAGTATAATTTAAGTGTTCAGAGCCGAAACTAATAATTTGTTCAGGCTCAGAGAATATATGGATATATTGGATGGTTTTGAAGAACTCGCAGCAGACGGGCAGCGTTCTGAAATTAAAGTGCCACTTATGCATGTGGAATTATCTTTCAATGTCAGGTACTTCATGAATAAGGCAGGAGCAGGCTACTGCGGATTATTGGTCAGCGGCGTAAAAGGAAAAGGCTTGAAAGGGAAAATAGAAGCTGTCGCAGCAAAATCATATATCGGGAGGACTGTTTACGTTTTCCTGTCCGAGCTTAATGACGGAAAGAAGTTCATTACAGTGCCGGCGCTGTTCGAGAAGGAACCCACCTTTGATGAGAAATTAGATATGGACGATTTAATTATAAATACGTATTTTCATGCGGATTTTAAAAAATCCCCTCAGGAGGTTTATAAAGAGCATATGTGTGCCCTGATAGGTAAAGATATATCGAATGACAGAGACAGTCTCCGCCGGGGCATTCTTGGGCTTCCGGCAAAAGGGATTGAGATACTGAAAAGTTACAAGTAAGAGAATAAATAGAAGGGTGCGCTCAATATTCCCTCGCCTTTGGCTGGTACATGGTGATATTCACAGGCTTGTATTCAATCTGCGGACCATCAGGCGTAAACATGGCAAGCGTGTGCCTGAGCCAGTTCTTATCGTCTCTCGCAGGATAATCGGTGCGATAATGGGAGCCGCGGCTCTCCCTGCGCGCCAGCGCACCCAGGCAGATGACCTGTCCGATGTCCAGCATACCTTCAAGCTCTAATGCGTTCACCAGTTCCTGGTTAAAAACCGTGCCTTTATTTCTGACGTACACGCTCCTGAAACGGCTTTTAAGTTCGCTGAGCTTCTCAGATGCAGCTTTTAAATTTTGCTCGTCCCTGAAAATCCCGACATTCTCATCCATTACAGCCCGAAGCTCGTCGCGAATAGTGTAGAATGCTTCTCCCTCTTTTCTGTTCAACAGCTCCGAGATCATATCCGATTCCCCTTTCACGGCATTTTCAATCGCAGCAGGAGCTTCAAAGTCTTTCGTTTTTGCATAATCCTTTGCATTTTCCCCTGCTATCTTCCCGAATAACACTGTTTCAAGTAGCGAGTTCCCGCCGAGCCTGTTCGCCCCGTGGACGCTGACACAGGAGCATTCGCCGCACGCATAGAAACCCTGAACAGCAGTCCCGCAGGTCTTGTCTGAAGCTATGCCGCCCATGGAATAATGCTGCCCGGGCTGGACAGGTATGGGTTTTTCGATCGGGTCAATGTTCGCAAAATCTATCGCTATCTGTCTTATTCCGGGCAGGCGCTCCTTGATATTCCTCTCACCGATGTGCATAAGTTCGAGGTTCACGAACCCGCCCTCAAAGCCCCTGCCCTCGTTTATCTCGGTCTGGATAGCGCGTGCCACTATGTCCCGAGGCGCAAGCTCAAGCATGTGGGGAGAATAGCGCTGCATGAACCGCTCCCTGTTCCTGTTCATAAGAAAACCGCCCTCTCCGCGCGCGCCTTCAGTTATCAGGATATTGGTGCCGTAAAGCGTAGTGGGATGGAACTGCACGAATTCCATGTCCTCAAGCGCCACACCTCCACGGTAGGCTACGGCGCATCCGAATCCTGTATTTATAACGGAATTAGTAGAACGTTTGTATATCCTTCCGTATCCTCCTGTGGCAAATATTACTGCCTTTGCCTGGAATCCTGCGATCTCGCCGCTCGCTATGTTATATCCTACTACACCAGCGCATCTTCCGTTATCGACTACAAGCCGTGTTACAAGCCATTCGCTATAAACCTTGATGCCGTTTTTAAGCGCCTGCTCATACATCGTATGAAGTAAGTGATGCCCCGTCCTGTCCTCGGCATATGCTGTACGCGGGTATCCGGCGCCCCCGAACGGGCGCTGGGCTATTCTACCATCAACTCTTGAAAAAAGCGTTCCCCAGTGTTCCATTTCGATAACTCTTTCCGGCGCTTCCCTGCAGAGTACCTCAACAGCATCCTGATCTGCAAGATAGTCGCTGCCTTTTATGGTATCAAATGCGTGGTCCTCCCACCTGTCATTCTTTGCCAGAGCTGCGTTTATCCCGCCCTGCGCTGAGACAGAGTGCGAGCGCAGGGGATGGACTTTTGATATAACGGCTACATCTGCAGATTTTGCGGCAAGGGCCGCACGCAAACCAGCAAGACCTCCACCCACTATGATAATGTCATGCCTGAACATATTGATGTAAAGATACGTCTTATTTATAGATAGTATTTACCTGCATCCATTAAATATATGCCCGATGTTTGACTAAGAAAGGGGACATGAAGTATATCATAGTCACCGGCGGTGTGATGAGCGGTCTTGGAAAGGGTATAACAGCAGCTTCGATTGGACGGATTTTAAAAAACAAAGGTTTCAATGTAACTGCTATCAAAATCGACCCGTACATCAATATCGACGCCGGGACCATGAGCCCGTACCAGCACGGTGAGGTTTTCGTACTGAAAGACGGGGCTGAGGTGGACCTTGACCTCGGCAATTACGAGCGCTTCCTTGATATTGAACTCACGCGCGAACATAACATCACCACGGGACAGGTGTACCTGACAGTCATAGACAAAGAGCGGCGCGGGGACTATCTCGGGAAGACCGTGCAGATCATCCCCCACGTAACCAACGAGATAAAAGAGCGCATCAGGAGAGTGGCTAAAAAAGCGGCGCCGATATCTGTATCATAGAAGTTGGCGGTACAGTGGGCGACATAGAAAGTATGCCGTTCCTTGAGTCCATGCGCCAGATGCACAGTGAAGAAAAAGAGGAGAACATAGCTTTCATACACGTGACCCTGGTGCCGCTTGATACGCAGGGTGAGCAGAAGACAAAGCCAACGCAGCACTCGGTGAAAGAACTCCGAAGCCTTGGTCTCCAGCCCGATGCGATAGTTGCGCGGTGCAAGGAACCAGTGTCTGCGGATACTAAATCTAAGATAGCTCTTTTCTGCGACGTGCCTGTGAACGCCGTGGTAAGCGCGCATGATGCACGCGATATATATTATGTCCCGACCCTGATGGAACAGGAAGGCATGTCTGATTATTTAATGGAAAAACTCAAGCTCACATCGAAGGAAGCATCCCGCGAATGGGACGAGCTTATGAAAAAGATGGCTTCCATCGATAAGGAAATACGCGTCGCCGTTGTCGGAAAATACGCGCATCTTGGTGATTCTTACATCAGCATAAACGAGGCACTAAAACACGGTGGGATAGAATGCGGATGCCGCGTCAGGATCGACTGGATCGATGCGGAGGAGTTCGAGAAGAACCCCGAGTCGATCGATACGCTCGGGAAATACAACGGTATACTTGTTCCCGGAGGGTTCGGCGTGCGCGGAACCGAGGGCAAGATTCTTGCGATAAAATACGCACGCGAGCATAACATTCCTTATCTTGGGCTGTGCCTTGGCATGCAGCTTGCAGTGATCGAGTTCGCGCGGGATGTCCTGGGACTGAAGGATGCTAACAGCGCGGAGCTTGTTAAGACCGAGCATCCTGTTATTGATCTTTTGCCTGAGCAGGAGAGCGTCAAAAACATGGGCGGCACCATGCGTCTTGGGAATTGCGATGCAATATTAACAGACGGTTCGCTTGCACATAAAATATACGGCACCACATGTCTTACCGAGCGCCACAGGCACAGGTATGAGGTGAACCCGAAGTATATTCCCCAGCTTGAGGCAAAGGGCATGAAGTTCACAGGTAAGAACGACCACAGGATGGAAATCGCTGAGATACCGGGACATAAGTTCTTCTTCAGCTCGCAGTTCCATCCCGAATTCAAGTCAAGACCGGGAAAGCCGTCGCCTCCGTTCCTGGCGTTCGTGAAGGCGGCGCTGGGGAGATGTTGAGGTTTTAAACCATCGACCGCCGCAGCACAGTACGGACCCTGGCTTTCAGTTCACGGATGTTAAAAGGCTTTGTAATATAATCATCCGCCCCTATATCCAGTCCTTCGATCTTGTCATTTAGTCCCCCTCTCCCTGTCAGCATAATTATCGGAATGAGTTTTGTCAGCGGATCTTTTCTCAGCCTGTTGCATATCTCATAGCCATTCATATCAGGGAGCATTATGTCCAGCAGGATCAGATCAGGGATTTCCAGATGTGCTTTCTCGACCGCATCATGACCGGTACTGGCTTTAACAACATTGTAACCCTCGGATTCAAGGGAAATTCCTAACGAGTCAACTATATCTTTCTCATCATCAACTACCAGTATTTTGGTCCGGGTATCTGACAGATGCTCTATCCTTCTCCGTACGTCATTCTTCCCTAAACCGAGCTTTAAAGCTATCTCACTTTCGGTAATGTCTGGGTTCTGCTTTACAAGCTCAAGTATCTGATTATCGATTGGGTCTTGCTTTCCCACGACTACATTTATTTAACAACTTCTACTTAGCACTTTCGATTTATCGTGATGGTTGCGGTTCAGAGTTTGATGTAGATAGACTTAAACCATATGTACAATTATAATTATTTGGTTGTTTATGTTAAAAGATTTTAAAGGAACTGGAAGCCTGTGACATATGGAACTGCTGTGGGGCTGAAAAAATGGTATAGATTTAATATTAATAAATAGTATAAAACGACTTCAATTTGAAATGCAAAAAAAATAAAAGATCGGTTCGGATTCCAATCGTTTCAAAAAAATCATCTTAATGCATTTACCGAAGCGATCCCTGCCATAACAGCCTCAGCCGAGCTATCAAGCGCTTTTTTCTCCTCAGCGGTCAGTTTCAACTCAATTATCTCTTCCACCCCGCACCTGCCGAGTTTAACAGGAACGCCAAGGTAGATATCCTTTTTGCCGTACTCACCGTTAAGGTAGGCACATACCGGGAGGATGCGCTTCGTATCCTTTACTACCGTCTCTACCATATTCGTCACAGCAGCTGAAGGCGCATAAAAGGCACTTCCCGTTTTCAGGAGACTGACGATCTCAGCCCCGCCATTGACAGTCCTATCCACAAGGCGCCGGATGGTGTCTTCCGGCATCAGTTCCGTAACCGGCACGCCAGAGATGGTCGTGAACCGCGGTAACGGGACCATCGTATCGCCGTGCCCGCCCAGTACCATTGCACTTATGTCCCGCACCGAGCAGTTAAGTTCCATCGCGATAAAAGAGGCGAACCTGCCCGAATCCAGGACGCCGCTCATGCCGAACACGCGCCCCGGCTCAAAACCGGTGGTTTTCATGGCGACGTACGTCATTAAGTCAAGCGGGTTTGTGACCGTGATAATTATCGAATCAGGCGCGTATTTTGCGATATTCTGCGAAACCTCCCTGATGATATTGGTATTTATTTTTAACAGGTCTTCGCGTGTCATGCCGGGTTTTCTTGCTATTCCCGCCGTGATAACAACTACATCCGAGCCTTCGATATCCTTATAATCGTTCGTGCCGGTAATTTTTGAATCATATCCGAAAAGAGGTCCGGCTTCCAGAAGGTCAAGGGCTTTTCCCTGGGGCAGTCCCTCTACAATATCTGTCAAAACAACGTCCCCGAGTTCTTTCTCAGCTATCCTCTGCGCGGCTGTAGCGCCGACCGCGCCAGCACCGATGATTGTGATTTTCGTCATGGTTCCACCTGATTTTGTGTTATTAGGGGTTCTAAAGATGATAATATTTGTGTTCTGGCAAAGGGCTATCTTTAAATCCCTCAAAGCCATATTTAACATAGGGAGTAGAGTGTCGCTTTTTGTCGGGCGGAAGGTGTAATCAGTGTGGCTATAGGTGAAAGTGCAATAATACCTCTTCATAGACCGGGTTCGAAAGAGAAACTATTCTTCTTATCCGCCGGATTAATAGTCAGCATTCCTTTTACAGTTTTTGTAAATGCGTTCTCAAGCCGTCTTTGCTTCCTGCTGCCGGTATTTTATGCAGAGATATGTGCAACTGCTATTTTTGCGCCGTTCATTGAAGAGTTCGCGAAAGTTTATCCTCTTTTTTACCGGCATGGAGAAACAGAAAAATCGATTTTTACTCTTGGCTTCCTGGTTGGCATGGGATTCGGGATAACTGAATTCATGATTTACGTGTTCGGGGCAGGAGCACCGGTATCTGTCAGATTTCTTGGGATTTTCTTCCATGCAGCAAGCACATCGATTACGGCATATGGTATTGCAATAAAAAGAACTGTGCCGTTTTATATGGTCGCTGTACTGTTACATTTATTATATAATTTTTTTACATTCCTCGGTCCGCTGTGGCTAATAGGAGGGCCGGTTGCTTTAATAACAGTTTTCTATCTTTCCTGGTACTTATACGGCAAAACCCAGGAGAAACTGGTGATTTAATGATTACGGTTTAATGTTTTTAACTTACTAATAATCATAAAGTTTTTGAGCAGTAAGAGCTTCTGAGACTCTCTCATGGAACTCTCCCTGATGCTTCTCATAATTTCCCTGTTCCTAGGCTTCCTTCTCGGCATTATCTCAGGTCTCACTCCAGGCATCCACGTCAATAACTTTGCCCTGATCCTAGTCGCACTATCTCCTCTTTTCCTCGAACTGGGTTTTGCGCCTTTCTATATCGCCGTGATAATCCTTGCAAATTCAGTTACGCAAACGTTTATAGACATCATTCCCTCCATCTTCCTGGGCGCGCCAGAGGCTGATACCGCTCTTGCCGTGCTGCCCGGACATGCGCTGCTCATGGAAGGGCGGGGTGCTGAAGCCGTGCGTTTGTCTGCAATCGGGAGTGCAGGCGCGGTTGTAGTGGCTTTGCTCATGGCTGTTCCTCTCGGGTTTTTCTTCATGAACATCTACGGCACGATAGAAGCATACATAGGCTGGATACTCATTTTAATTGTCATTGTAATGATAGCAACTGAGAACGGGGAGGTTGTAGAAGGTCAGGGTTCGCTGGTTCACTTCAAATTCAAGGGCTATGCAGTTATGCTTTTCATTATTTCCGGGCTGCTCGGGATGTTCGCATTCGATAATACCGGTAAGATGTCACCCCTGGTTACGTTCGGAGAGCCCTCTATCCTTCTCCCTCTCCTTTCAGGATTGTTCGGCGCTTCCATGCTCGTACTCAGCCTGATGACGAAATCGGAAATACCGCCGCAGCAAAAGGCATGCCGATTCGTACTGCCCAGGAAAAGAATTGTAAGAGGCATGCTGACAGGCAGTGCTGCGGGCTCATTTGTTGCATGGCTTCCCGGCGTATCCTCTGCCGTAGGTACGATAATCGCAAGGCTGCTGGTGCGCGAGGAGAAGGATGAGGATTCTTCCAAGGAGTTCATGATATCATTGAGCGGCGCCAACACGGCGAATGCGATTTTCAGCCTGATAGCGCTCTTCATTATCCAGCGGGCAAGAAGCGGCGCAATGGTTGCAATTGATGGGCTGATCAATGTAAGCGAGTGGGAGCTTTCAACTATCATAATCTTATTAGTTGTAATCATATACATCTCAATAATATCTTATTATACCACAATCTATCTGGGAGACAGGATAGCAGGGTTTCTTTCAAGGATCAATTACTCAAAACTATGCGCGGCAGTTCTTGCTGGTCTTACGTTAATGGTCATAATGTTTACAGGATGGTTCGGGCTTGTGATTTTCCTGATATCGACGCCTGTTGGGATGGTCGCATCATTTGCAAAAATAAGAAAAACACACGCTATGGGAGTAATTTTGCTGCCTGTAATAATGTATTTCTTTTAAAAAGATTTCTGTGCAGCCACGAACGGAAAACTTTATGACGATTATTAGTAATAAATCACTGTTACAAAAAAGCGAGTGGTAAAAATGGCGGTTAAATCGTTATCGATTGAAAAACAGATGAGAAGTGCCAGAAGAGCATTTGATGATGCAACTGAAGAGATGATCAAACACGCGGAAAGCCTCGGTATCGAGACTGTTTTTAACAGGCAGGCAAAATACGACGAATCCTTCCTGGGGATTGAAAAATCCAGATGCTATTTTGGTGCTTCGGGCGTCTGCTGCCGGCAGTGCGTAATGGGTCCGTGCAGGATATGGCTTGAGGATATGCCCATGATTTACAGGTTGTCTGCCGCTAAATTAAATAAGGGAACCTGCGGCGCAAGCGTGGATACAATCGTGGCAAGGAACCTGCTTATGATGGTCGGAAGAGGCACGGCTGCCCATGCTTCCCATGCGCTTCATGTTGCTTCGACGCTTCTTAAAACGGCACAGAACAAGACACCCTATAAAATAAAAGAGCCTGAAAAGCTCAGGTCTATTGCTGCAAAATTAGACATTGATGCGGCGCAGGGCACTGAGAGTGCGGCTATCGAAGCTGCATCTACGGCTATTTCTGACCTGGTGCATGATAAAAGCGCCATGAAATTTGCGACCTCATACTGCCCCGCCAGTACGGGCAAAACCCTTCTTGGTCTTGGAGCTATACCCGGTTCTGTTGGCAGCGAACTCCTGGCTGAAGGGCATGAGACCTCTATGGGCACGATGGCTGACCCGGTATCGCTAATATTACATGCTGCAAGGCTTGGCGTAGCTGATATAGCATCCCTTATCATAAGCTCTGAATTCCAGGATGTGCTGTTCGGGATACCTGCACCCGTGCAGTCAAAAATCGGGTTCAGAGTGCTTGATGCGAATAAAGTGAACGTGGTCATACACGGACATGTCCCGCTGTTATCTGAAAAACTCGTTGAGCTGTCAGAGGACGAAGAACTCCTGAAAAGTGCTAAAGCCTCCGGCGCATCCGGGATAAACATCGTGGGCTGCTGCTGCACCGGGAACGAGGTGCTGATGAGGCACGGGGTTCCCCTGGCAGGCAGCAACCTCCAGCAGGAACTGGTGATAGCGACCGGGCTGGTCGAGGCGTTCGTTGCTGATATCCAGTGCATTTACCCGAACGTGGAGAATGTTGCGGAAAAGTTCCATACAAAGATAATCACGACAATGAAAGAGGCAAGGCTGCCCGGCGCTCTGCACATCCCATTCCAAGAAGAGTATGCAGATGAAGCTGCAAGAAGAATCCTTGAGACGGCAGTTGCGAATTTCCAGAAAAGAGGTAAAAATACCTATCTCCCGAAAGGAGAGCCGAAGAACCTTATCGCAGGCTTCTCGGTAGAGACATGCCTTGGAGTACTTTCAAAAATCAACCCCGCAGACCCTTTGAAGCCGCTCATCGATAACATAGTATCCGGCAATATCTACGGCGCTGTCCTGCTCGCCGGCTGCACAAGTTCCAAGGTCACAGCCGACGCAAGCCATGTGACGATAGCAAAAGCCCTCATGAAGCAGAACGTGCTCGTTATAGCGACCGGCTGCGCAGCACAGGCGTGCGCAAGGGCAGGGCTGCTTACACCTGATGCTTCTCAATACGCCGGCGACAGGTTAAAGGGCGTGCTGGGACTGCTCGGGGAAACTGCGGGGCTTGGGAAGCCGCTGCCTCCGGTATGGCACTTCGGCAGTTGCGTGGACAACGGGCGTGTGGTCATTCTTGCAGGGGCCCTGTCAGAAAAGCTTGGTGTTCCTGTAAAGGATTTACCGATAGCAGCCTCAGCAGCAGAATGGATGACCGAGAAAGCCGCCGCTATAGGTACGGGCGCAGTGGCGCTCGGGCTTACGGTGCATCTTGGGGTCACGCCGCCTGTTATCGGAAGCCCGGCTGTGGTCTCTTTGCTCACGCAGAAATCGGAAGAGCTCTTTGGTGGGAAGTTCATAGTTGAGGTTGATCCTGTAAAAGCTGCTCAACTGCTTCTGGAGCATATAAAGGAGAAAAGAAGAAAGCTGGGACTGGCAATATAATAAGCTTGATTTGTCTTTCATTTATCTTTGCATTTCAGCAAACATATTTTGCTTCCTTTTACCATTTCAAGGGATGATGAGTTCAATTTTTATAGAAACAACCAACGAAAAACAGCTCACGGTTGAAGAATATGTCCGCTACATCAGAATAAAAGACCATATCCAGCAGGTTCTGGATAATGCGGACATAAAGGAAGCGCTGCGCGAAGCCGAGGAATCCATTAACGGTCTCACCATAGACCTGACAGTGAAATACTCAATCAATAAGAAAATATCTTAAATCCCTGTCTTATACCTCAAAATCGTACCTATCCCGCCGAATGCGGTCAGGAGCTGGTTCCCCTCTTCAAAATCACTT
Organism: Candidatus Methanoperedens nitratireducens; assembly: GCF_900196725.1. Classification (GTDB taxonomy): domain Archaea; phylum Halobacteriota; class Methanosarcinia; order Methanosarcinales; family Methanoperedenaceae; genus Methanoperedens; species Methanoperedens nitroreducens_A. The sequence goes on from NZ_FZMP01000212.1 coordinate 11,143, forward strand.
GAGATGAAAACGATATTCGTGCTCATCTGGTCAGCCAGCGTGGATAGCTCTTCCACGATATCCACAGACTCTACAACTTTCAGGCTTGAACCGCACTTCGGGCAATTTCCGGGTTGGTACTCCTCATCTCGGGGTTTTTTCATGATGGTTTTCTTTTCCTCATAATCGCAGTTCGTGCATTTTATGGTCAGGCGGGCTTTCCTGAGCTCATCAGACAGCAGCAGGGTATCCACGGAGCCCATCTGGAGATTCTTTCTCACCTGTTCCTCCCCGTAAGATGCAAGACCTGTATCGCTTACCAGCTCTTTCAGGAAGCGCTCCATGTATTTTTTCTCCTGCACCACCTCCACGTCCTGCAAAGCTTCACCCAATTTATCGAACAGCTCGAACAATCCCGATTCATCGGTGTACGCTACATCGAAAAGCCCAAGAATCTTCTTCTGCATCTCATGATGCAGGAATTCACCGCTTTCGAACTCTTCCTTTGTCGGCGAAGGTCCGCCTATGAAAACACCCTCGAAATCTTTCTGGTCAACCCCGAGAAAGACCTCGCTTGCAGCTTCCCCGATGCGGGTGTAGAATTCATTGATTGCGATAAGGCGCAGTTGCTGGAACCTGTGGGAACTCTGGCCTCCTTTTCGCTGCTTGCCTGGAACCATAGAGGTAAGATGTGCCATAGCCTCGATATGCTTCCCGCGCAGTAAACCCACGGTTGCCTCGCGCCTGTCAAGGACTATGAGACCGTATGTCTTTTTCTCATGCAGCATGTCCTCAAGAGGCGTGAGAAGGAAAGAGGAATCACAGTGGTATTTGTAGGATGTAATGGGTTCAGGCGGCTCGATTATAAATGTCTCCAGGTCTGTTTTGTTCGCGCCTATATCCACTGCGCCGCAGAAGATGACAACGCCGTTCTCAGGCGCTTTCGGGATCAGCTTAAGCCTTGATAGCAGCGATTCGATTGCACCCTGCACGTTCTGCCTTGTCACCCTTGATTTGATGTTCGATGCCTGCCCGAACTCTTCCCGCAGTTGCGATGCTACTTCGTGTATCTGCTTATCGTGCGGGATATAAAGTGAAATAAGTTCAGTGCCTCTGCCTTTTTTGTCACGGAGCGCCTCAAGCGTCCTTTTGAATTCATATTTTTTATGTGCTTCTGATTCGACCATTGATTTAAGTTCCCCCAAAAAACAGGAGGTTTTTTCCGTCCCCTTTCATATCTTCTAATATAGATAAATGTTGAGTAATAAACACAAACACTAAAGGAAATAACCGGTCTGCATGGTAGTGCAGTATTTTTTCTTCAAGATGTAATGTTGATATGCACCTGATAGCATTAATAATTACCCACGCCACAGGAGATGCTGTTAACTTAAGAAAGAGATGTAATATATGATATATGTTATCACTTTTGGGATTAATTACTTTAGTTACAAACAACGAACTGATACGAACTCGTACGAACTCGATGATGAGCCGGGCTGAGTCCTTTAAACTTGTTACAAGACTCAACGGTGAGTTCGTTGTGAGTTCGTACGAGTTAGTTGTTAAATCTAATTAAGTTAACACAATTCTCACAAGAGCAAAAACCTTTAAATACCCCCAAACAGAGTATAGGGTGCTTATTTTCTTATTTTTTGTAATCAGGTTTAAGAGGCATTTTAAATGGATAATAATGAATACAAAGGAACTACCACGGTCGGGTTAGTTTGCGATAAAGGAGTAGTACTGGCAACAGAGAAAAGAGCTACAATGGGACACTTTATTGCAAGTAAAGATGCAAGAAAAGTTTATCAGATAGACGATCTTATGGCAATGACCACGGCAGGGTCAGTAGGGGATGCGCAAAGACTCGTTAAATGGATACAGGTCGAGTCAAAACTCTACAAGATGCGAAGGGAAGAACCCATGACCGTAAAGGGAGTCGTAAGTTTACTTGCAAATATTTTGAGCGGTAACAGATATTACCCATATTATGTTCAGCTTCTTGTGGGAGGGGTTGATAAAAACGGCCCCGGAATCTATTCACTGGACGCTGTAGGCGGAATTATTGAGGAAAAAAAGGCGGTTTCAACAGGTTCGGGTTCCCCTGTGGCATATGGTGTACTTGAAGACAGATATGTGGACAATATACCAATGGATGGCGGAGTTGAACTCGTCATACGCGCACTGCATAATGCCATGAAGCGTGATTCGGCATCAGGTGATGGCATAAATGTTGTAGTAATCACAAAAGATGGGTATATGCAAATGGAAGATAGCGAAATTAAGAAAATACGTGATACACTTACATAAATTCATTTTTTATTTTTATAGTTTTTTAGAAGGAAAACGATAATGACAATAGAAGAAGTATTAATTGATCTGAAAAAGAAAATAAAGACACAGCTTCCAAAAGAAATTACAATTTCTGATGTGGATTTCGAGGGGCCTGAGCTTGTTATTTATACCGAAGAGCCAAGAAAATTCGCTGATGACGGCGATCTTATCAAGGGTCTTGCAAAGGAACTGAGAAAACGTATTGTGGTAAGGCCAGACCCCAAAGTCCTTGCGCAGCCTGAGGAAGCAATTGAGGTAATTTCCAGGATCGTATCTTCAGAATCGGGAATTTCAAGTCATTTTTTTGATGTGGATACGGGTGAGGTCGTAATTGAAGCTGAAAAACCCGGTCTTGTCATAGGAAGACACGGAGAAACCCTTCGCGAGATTACAAAAGAGATTGGATGGATGCCTAAAGTAGTCCGTACACCTCCTATGAAATCAACAACAGTGAACAATATTCGCCAGTTCATGCGAACCAACAAGGAAGAGCGTAAAGCTCTTCTTAAGACTATAGGCAGGAAGATACACCGCGGTCTTTCTTCCAAAGATAAATGGGTACGATTGACCACCCTCGGAGCATGCAGGGAAGTGGGACGCAGCTGTTTTTTGCTGTCAACACCTGAAACAAGGATCTTAATAGACTGCGGCGTAAACGTAAGTGGTGAAGATAACGGAACTCCTTACCTCTATGTGCCTGAAGTCCATCCGATAAGCCAGATCGATGCTGTGGTTCTTACTCATCCACATCTTGACCATATCGGGCTTGTTCCATTATTGTATAAATATGGATTTGAAGGACCTGTTTATTGCACACCTCCGACGAGAGACATGATGGCTTTACTTCAGCTGGATTATCTCGATGTCGCCGCCCGTGAGGGAAAGAAAATTCCCTATGAATCAGCTATGATACGTGAAGTTTTAAAACATACAATAACATTGAATTATGGGGATGTCACAGATATCGGTCCTGATATGAAACTGACATTACATAATGCTGGTCATATTCTTGGTTCTTCAGTCGCTCATTTCCATGTGGGAGATGGTCTATATAATATAGCTTTTACCGGCGATTTCAAATATGAAAAGACACGTTTATTTGATCCGGCAGTCAATGATTTCCCGCGGGTGGAAACAATAGTAATGGAAGCTACTTATGGCGGGTCAAGGGATATGCAGCCCTCAAGAAAAGATGCTGAGAGGCATTTACAGGAGATCGCAAAAGAAACTCTTGAGAATGGTGGAAATCTTCTAATTCCGACATTCGCAGTTGGAAGAAGCCAGGAGGTCATGATAGTCCTGGAGGAAGCAATTCGAAAAGGGATAATCAGCGATGTACCGGTTTATCTTGACGGGATGATATATGAAGCCACAGCAATTCATACAACGCATCCGGAATATTTGAACAATGAACTGAGAACCCAGATTTTCCATAAGGGTATGAACCCTTTCCTTGCAAAATGCTTCGTTCAGGTAGATTCAAAAGAAAAACGCCAGAAAATCATAGATGACCGTGAACCATGTATCGTTCTTGCAACTTCGGGTATGATGAACGGCGGTCCAGTCATGGAATACTTAAAGGCATTCGGCCCTGAAGAAAAGAACACGCTGGTTTTCGTAGGTTACCAGGCAGAAGGAACACTTGGCAGGCGCATTCAGAAAGGCTGGAAGGAAATTCCCATGCATGCAGCCGGAGGAAGAACTGAGACCGTAAAAATCAATATGCATATTGATACAGTTGATGGATTCTCAGGTCATTCTGACAGGATGCAGCTTATGGAATATATCCGGAAAATGAGACCAAGACCTGAGCATGTCCTGACCCAGCATGGTGACGAAAAGAACTGTATGGACCTTGCCAGTTCGATATACCGCAAATTCAAGATAGAGACACGCGCTCCAATGAACCTTGAAACTATAAGGCTGGCTTGATTCCAGGGTTAGTATTTTCTGGCAAAACCAGAAAAAGATATAAAATGTAGTATAGAATATAATTTTAATGAAGTGATTTAAATGACAGAAATAGGAATCATTGCGGTCGGCGGCTATAATGAAATGGGCCGGAACATGACCGGAGTAAGAATAGATAATGACATCATTGTCCTGGATATGGGATTACAGCTAGACAGGGTCCAGATACATGAGGATGTAGAAATTGACAACATGCATTCGATAGACCTGATAAAAATGGGAGCGATCCCGGATGATACCATTATGAAGGATGCAGGCGGGAGCGTGAAAGCCATAGTCTGTACGCACGGTCATCTTGACCATATCGGAGCCATTCCAAAACTTGCCCACAGATATAAGGCGCCTATAATAGCAACACCGTATACCGCAGAGCTTGTTAAGCATGAAATATCCGATGAAAAGAAATTCAGGGTGAATAATGAAGTTATCCCCCTGAAGATCGGGGGACGATATAACCTGACGCTGGACATCCAGATCGAATTCATGGATGCAGCACAGTATCGTTGATTCGTCCTTTGCGGCAATCCATACCCCCGCCGGGGCGATATTGTATGCCAGCGATTTCAAACTTGACAGGACACCTACCATCGGTGAAGCCCCGGATTTCACAAGGCTAAAGAAACTTGGAAATGATGGCGTTGTTGCCATGATCACAGAAAGCACAAATTCGGGACTATCCGGGAAAACACCCTCAGAAAAAATAGCAAAAGACCTTGTCTGTGACGTACTTCTCGGTACGGAAGAGACAGAATCGGGTGTAATAATTACCACATTCTCATCCCATGTTGCGCGTATCAATGCAATTATCCAGGCAGCACAAGAAATGGACAGGATTCCTGTATTACTGGGGCGGTCAATGGAACGTTATCTTTCAATAGCCCAGAAGCTGGGCTATATAAAATTCCCTGAAAATCTTGAAATATACGGTAACAGGAACTCGGTCGATAAATTCCTGAAACGCGTATCCCAGGAAGGAAAGAAGGAATATCTACCCATAGTAACAGGTCATCAGGGTGAGCCTAATTCAATTCTCACAAGAATCGCTGATGGAGAGACACAGTTCAGGATCAAGCCAGGGGATAAGGTCATATTCTCGGCAAATACAATCCCGACTCCAACAACAATTGCGAACAGGTATGCACTTGAGACAAAATTGAAAATGGCAGGTGCACGCATTTATGAAAACGTCCATGTATCAGGGCATGCATCAAGAGAAGATCACTGGGAACTAATTAGAATGATAAGTCCGGAACAGGTCATACCCTCACACGGGAATATGACGATGCATTCAAGTTATGTGGAACTGGCAGAAGACGCAGGATATGTTTTTGGTGATACCGTACATATAATGAGAAACGGCGAGGAATTGGTCTTATGATTGGAGAGGCATAAATAAAAGGTCGACTAATCCATTCCTTCCATTCCGCCCATTTCTCCCATGCCTCCGGGTCCACCTGGGGCATTCCGCCAGGTGCGGATTCGCTGGATAGCACATAATCTATGCGCAGTATCATAGTTGCAGCTTTTGTGCCAGAACTTATAGCCTGTATTTTTAATCTGTAGGGTTCAACCACGCCTTCTTTCCACATAGATGGAAGATTGCCAAGGGTATTCGTGAATGGGGGTCATGGTATCCTTGGGCTCTTAATAAAACTTGTTTCAAGAGATTTACAGTAGTTACTTTCAAATACTGATCTCAAAAGAAATTACGTTTGCGCCACAAGTCACCCC
>NZ_FZMP01000013.1 GCF_900196725.1 Candidatus Methanoperedens nitratireducens
TCTTAGTGCCCCAAAATCATACTGGTGCCCATTTCTTTTTTCACATTGTTCGAAATGTTATGAAGTTTCTTGGCTATACCTCGTATATCTTCAACCCTAATCTCAAAGGTTTCAAAAAATTTTCGCCTTTTTTCATCATCTGTTTCAAGAATTTTCTCCGCCAATTCTTCATTATTAACTATAACTCCAGGAGAGAATTCTTGTTCTATTTCATCAAGGTAATCAGTCCCTTCAAGTCCTTTGAGCATTCTTTGTAATATTATTTTTGATGATAGAATTGTCATTGTATCCCTTTTTTTCCAAGCACGAAAATAGTTTTTGATTTGGAGTTATGCTTTATATTTGAAGCATATTTCCTGAAAAGCCGATCAAAATCCATAGCAACTTCTTCTACAGGCTTATCGCTATTTATAACTTCTATTTTTAAACCAGCTTTTTGGGCTTTGTTCAACCGATTGTTGTATATCATATAAACGTTCTTCAGCCATTCCGTATCAAATTTCTGTTGGTTTGGATGCCTGCTTGTGCTTTTAGATTTTCGATTTAATATGATATCTATTTGCAAATCCAAATAAACCACTATCGTATTTTCAAAAACTTCTGGATAATAATCTTTAAAAAACTCTTCTTGGTACTCGATATATTTTGTATTAAAATTATAATCAGAATTTAAAAGAGCCCTTGCTTGGGAATAGACTAGCTGGCAGAGCCAACTGCGATCAAAAATAACATTGTATCCTTCGTTTATGCATGTATAGGCTTTGTCAAAAGCAATCGAATTGTAAGTCATGAATCCAACTTCCACCGCAGAATTGCCATTGAGATTAGTTTCATATTTATCAAAAAAATGTGCCGCAGCTTCCGGAATAAAAGCTATATTAGTGTTCTCATATTTTTTTTGCAAGTGCTTGAACAAGGTTGTTTTCCCTGAACACTCTAAGCCTTCTAAAGCAAAACATTTACCTAACATATCAGCCATAACTAATTTAGTTTATAAAATATTAATTTTTGCATCGGAAAATTCGAGATATTCATAGTAAAAAATCTGCCCTTTTTTAGATATCGACCATTCCAAATAAACATCATTTGTAAAATTAATCACTGGTTCTAATAAAGATTCACGCTCTATTTTGATCAAAACTTGAATTTCTTTTTCATTAAGCATATATGAGCGATCTTTTAACCATTTATTTTCATTTAAATAATAATTCCAACTCTCGAAATTACTCGTCTTGCCTTCAAGTAAAGGAGGTGCATCGCCAGGTATGGTTTCGATAGTGATCTTCCCATTCTCTTTTCTAGTTGCACCAGAACACTTTGCATCTACCGTGTGTTGAAGAATGATTTTCTCCTTCGGTTTATATTGTTCATGTTTTTTTAATACTTCCTTTAATATTTCTTCTTCTTCCGTAACATGAAGTCCTCCATGCCCTCCCCTATCAGGATCTTCCGATAATGAAACTCTAATAGTCACACCAATCCTATCATTTTTAATATTTGGCACATTTACTAATCTTATTTTCTCAAGGATATATCTCTCAATATTCTCTGGATTATCTTCATTAATGGAGATAACTTGGTATGGAGGATAAGGAAGTCCCATTTCTTTTAACCTTTCCAAACCCCATATTTTCATATACATTTCAAATCTCCTTTGCTAAATGACTAATGAGTTTCTTTATATTTCAATTTTTATGCTGCGATTAAAGTTCCAGATTTTCAACTTATGAGGTCAGATTCTCAACTCTGGTTCCAATCCAAAACGAATAAGAAACATTTAAGACAACGAAACACAATGTAATTCGTAAAGATACAAATGAATAAAATGAATAAAAAACATCGTTTTGTACTCGGGTTTTCCATAGTCTCAGTGCTATTGATCTACCTGGCGTTCACATCAGGCGTGATCGCGAACCAGTACGAGGTCAGCGAGGCTGTAGCAGCAAAACAGAACCTCACGGATAAGATAATAAATGTTAACGGCTCCCTTGTCATCGGTACTGATAAATGGGATTCGCTTAACCGCACGCTGACTTTTAAGATGACCGACGGCATCGCGACGATCGACGTGATTTATATAGGAGACAAACCGAATATCCCTCCCGATTATACGGATATCCAGGTCGTAGCGACGGGACAATTTGATAATGATGTGTTTAAGTCCTATAAGATGCTGACGAAATGCCCGTCAGAGTATGAGGGCGCAGAAAAAGTCTCCAAGTAATGTTAATAAAAATGTTAAACGTTAATAGTAATTAATGGTGATGCTCTTCTTCCTTTTCAGCCTCACGCCGTTTTAACGTTTCCTCGCACGCCTCAAGACAGCTCTCGCAGAGGGCTTTATCGACTTCCCTGTGGTAAGGCTCATGGAATATCGGTACCCGGGTTCTGACCAGGAAAAAAGGTACGTTCTTTATACCGCACAGATCACATTTCTTTGCACCGTTCACAGGCACCCTGTTAAGGTTCGCCTCATGGCAACTGTTGAGGCATTCTTCGTTGATGCCTCTCCACGTACCTGTAGGGTATGCCGCTTTAACGCTCGGGTCGTTCACTTTCACAGGGCATAGCGTGGGTCTTGCCACGCCGCATAGTTCACAATCTGCCATTTTAGCTCACTCCTAATACTCTTGCCGCATCCATTGCCCATCTGATAAAGGGTTCGGGATACAAACCGATACCTATAGTTCCTATCACAGCCAGCACTATCGCTATCACGTATGGTGCCGGCTCTTTTATTTTTTCTCCGGTCGGGGGTAGCACATACATGTATCTTATTACGCGCGCGTAGTAATAGATGGATAGCGCACTGTTCAGTATGGCTATTATCACGACCAGCAAAAGCCAGCTGCTTGCCAGTCTTACAGCCTCGACCGTTACCGAATAGAAGAGCACGAATTTCCCGATGAACCCTGCGGACGGAGGGATACCTGCCAGTGCCAGGAAGAACACTAACAGCGAAAAAGCTGTTATCGGCGCGCGTTTCCCAAGTCCTGCGAAGTTCTCAAGGTTATCCGTGTTCCTTGCATTCTTGTTATCAGATAGAACCATATACGCGACCACTCCGACTGCAATGAACGCGCCGCCTTTCATCAGGGCATGACCCAGAGCCAGCAATATGCCTCCGCCTATGGACATCTGGGTTGCGACCACGAACGCCAGCGATATGTAACCTGCCTGCGCGATGGATGAATACGCCAGCATTCGCTTGATACTCCTCTGGGAGATGGCGACAATGTTACCGTAGGTCATGGTTATTACTGCAAGGATGGCGAACGCCATCTGCATATCAATACGTATCGCCACGAGCGCGAGTACGAGAACCCTGAAGGCGGCGACGAATCCCATTTTCTTTGAGCCTGCCGCAAGCAGGGCGGAAACAACCGTCGGCGAACCTTCGTATGTATCCGGCGCCCACATGTGGAACGGGACAAGCGCCATCTTGAACGCAAACCCTGCCACCAGGAATATCAGCGCGATTATATTAAGCGTCGTGATCGCTGCTGTGGGGTTTATCTTGAAATACTCTACGATGGCGGGAATATTCGTAGAACCTGTTATACCGTACACCAGCGACATGCCAAACAGCATCAATGCCGAAGAAAGAGAACCTATTATAAAATATTTCAATCCGGCTTCAAGGGAGGTGGGATTCTTTTTCTCAAAACCCGCAAGTACATACGTTGACATGCTTGCAAGTTCAAATCCTACGAACAATGCAACAAGGTCGTTCGCTGATGCCACTACCATCATTCCGACCGTAGAAAGGAGCAGCAGGGCGTAGTACTCATCCTGGTTGCGGTTGTCTTTAAAGTATGATATCGAAGCTATTACAGCCAGAAGTGATACTATTATGAATATCAGCTTGAAGATTTGCGATAGCGGGTCAACTACGAGCGCGTTGTAAAAAAAGCTCCCCTCGCCTTTTGCACCTGCAATATACACAAGAGAAGCTATCAGGCCCGCGGCGCTGATATACCCCAGCATATTCTTGGATTTATCACTTATCAAAAGACCAAGCAGTATAATTACCAGAGCCAGGATTGTAAGCAGTATTTCCGGAGCAAGTAAAACAAAGCTCATGTTATCACTCCTTTTAGAGAGACGAATTCAACCAGTTGCGTTGCATTCGTGGTCATCATATTAAGAACGGGATTCGGGTTAAGACCAAAGAATATCACGAGCAGTACAAGTATAGCCATGGAGACCATCTCGTAAGTGGCGATATCATGGATGTGCCCCAGTTTTTCGTTATACGTGCCAAATACCGCTCTTTGCATCGCCCATAGATGATAACCCGCGGTGAACACTATGCCGAAGAGCGCAAGTATCACGAACGTGGGTAATGTGAAGTACGAATTGACAAGTATCAGGAATTCCGCGATAAACCCGCTCATCCCCGGCAGCCCGAGCGATGCTAAAAATCCTGCAAGCATCAGGAACGTGAGTTTCGGCATGTGTTTTGCTATACCTCCGAGGTCTCCTATTATCCTTGTTCCCGCCCCATGCTGGATAACGCCGCAGGACATGAACAATATGCCTGTGATAAGCCCGTGTGAGAACTGCTGGTACATCGCCCCGCTCACCGAAAGCGGGATAAGTGCGGCTGCGCCGAGCGTAACATAGCCCATATGGCTGATGCTTGAATATGCCACCATCTTCTTGAGGTCGCGCTGGGCAAGAGCCAGGAATGTCCCGTAAAGAATGCTTAGAACACCGATTATCGCCATTATAGTAATAAGATAGCTGGGCGAACCGGAATACGGAAGAAGGGGAAGTATTATCCTGAACAACCCGTATCCTCCCATCTTAAGCAGCAATGCTGCAAGTATGACGCTGCCCGCTGTCGGAGCCTCCACGTGCGCATCCGGAAGCCATGTGTGGAATGGCACCGCAGGCATCTTCACGATAAAACCGAACAGCAGCGCAAGGAATATCGCGTCCTTTAACAGCGAGGATTCAATCACCTGGTAATTTTTCAGCAAAGTAAACATATCGAAGCTGGGGATTCCGGTGAGCTGCCAGGCATTAAAGAAGAGGGAGAATATCGCAAGCAGCATCACAAGGCTCGCTACATGCGTATATATGAAGAACTTTATAGCCGAGTAATCTTTTCTCGGCCCTCCCCAGATGCTTATCAGGAAGTACATCGGGATAAGGACTATTTCCCAGAAGATATAGAACACAAAGAAGTCAAGGGATGTAAAAACGCCAAGCACTCCGACCAGTTCAAGCAGTATCAGGCCGTAGAACTGGTTTGCCTGTTTTGTCTCACCCCATGCAAATATAATCGTAAGGGGAATAATTATAGTTGAAAGAAGGACGAGCGGCATTCCTATTCCGTCAAGACCGAACTTCAGGTTTATACCGAGGCTGCTGATCCAGGGATACATCTCCTGGAACTGGATCTGTGAGGATGAACCGTCAAACCGCATGAAAAGCACAAGCGAAAGCACAAGCGAAATTCCCGATGCCAGAAACGCTACTGCGCGTGCCTGCTCCCTTGTTCTTGTCAAAAACGTGATTATCGCACCGATTAAAGGAATGAGTATCATTAAAGAGATTAAACCAGCCATTTTAAACACCTCTGAGCATAAGCAAAATTACAAGCAAACCTATTCCCAGGATTATAACAGATGCATAATTCTGAACAACCCCTGTCTGCAATCTCCGCACCACTTCACCCAGTTTGAACGCAGTGCTGCTGATGGTATTATCGATTATGAGACCATCAATTATCTTCCTGTCCACGAATTCACCGGATTGAGCCGCAACATTATGGGTTAATTTCACACCTATTATATCCGCGGCTATCTTTGGCTCATAATACCTGTTTATCAGTAGCTTATAAATCGGGTTCTCAGAAGAGACGATCTTACTCATATCCAGTTTCCGCAGGTAATAAATATAATACGAAATCAGGAAACCGACAACCCCTACAATGACGGGAAGCAGGATTACTATGTCTGACGGGTGGAAAGCTTCACCTTCATGAACCGGGATTTCCACTTCCATTAATTCAAAGTTCCTGCCAACATAATCATAGAAGCCGTAATGTGAGAAGCCAAATAGTAGTGCAAATACAGCCAGGATCATTAACGGGCCCGTCATAACACCGGGCGATTCGTGCGAATGGCGCTCAGAACGTGGTGTTCCTGTAAAGGTCATGAACCAGAGCCTGAAGATATATATAGATGTCAGAAGCGCTGCAACAATGGCTAAGCCATAAGGAATCATATCCCCTTTTACTTCCCCGTATTCCAGAGCCCCCTCTATTATTGCATCCTTGCTGAAGAAACCTGCTGTGCCTATATTAATGAACGGGATGCCGATGCCTGCAAGTGCCAGCGCAGCAATAAGCATGGTGGTGGCGGTGATTTTCATTTTGCTGAACAACCCGCCCATTTCGCGGATATCATTTGTTCCCACAGCATGGATAACGCTTCCAGCGCACAGGAAAAGCAGCGCTTTAAAGAATGCGTGGCTTATCAGGTGGAACATGGATATGCCCACGGCTTCTGCACCGACTACTGCACCTGCCGTGCCAAGCGCGAGCATCATATATCCGAGCTGGCTCACGGTCGAGTATGCAAGCACTCTTTTAATATCATTCATCACAAGTCCCATTGTTGCGGCGAAAAGTGCTGTGAACCCGCCTATGTAAGCCACCACAAGAAGGGAATTGGGTGCCGCTACGAACATCGGGAACGTCCTGGCGACAAGATACACGCCAGCGGTAACCATCGTTGCCGCATGGATCAACGCAGATACTGTCGTCGGACCTTCCATTGCATCGGGCAGCCAGCCGTGAAGCGGGAACTGACCGCTCTTTCCCACGGCACCGCCGAAGAACAGTAAAGTGATAAGAGTCAACTGTCCGGGGTCTATGTGCGGTATTGCCGCGAACATGGATTTGAACTGCAGGATAAAATTGCCCGGCTCAAGGCTGAACGCGCGGCTTACGATTACCTCGCTCATATTGAAATAAAGGAGGACGATACCTGCAAGGAACAGCACATCGCCCACCCTTGTAACGAGGAACGCCTTTTTCGCAGCGGCTGCCGCTGACGGCTTGTGATACCAGAAACCGATGAGGAGATAAGAGCAAAGCCCCACGAGTTCCCATGCTATGAAGAACTGGAGTATGTTATCGGATAATACCACACCGAGCATGGCTGCGGTGAACAGCGAAGTCTCGGCAAAATACCGCGGCTTTGCAGGGTCGTGCGCCATGTATCCCACGGCGTAGATGTGGATGAGCAGGCTGACGAACGAGACCATCATTAGCATAACGATAGCGAGCGGGTCGATCAGTATGCCAAGATTCATGCCCGCGAACCATGACCATGATTGCTGGACTGTTTTATCCGGATATATCTCAAGGAAAGTGCCAAAAGAGATGATAAACGACCCCAGGATTGCCGCGATTGGAAGATATGCCCCGCCGGATGGGAGTTTCTTGCCCAGGAAAAGGGTCAATACAAATGCCAGTACCGGCAATAATACTATTAATGCAGCGTAGTCACTGAACATCTTACCACCTCAGGATGTTGATATTATCAAGATTGATCGTATCGCGTACCCTGAACAATGCAACAAGTATCGCAAACCCTATCGCCGCTTCTGCCGCTGCTATTGCGATGGAGAACAGGGCAAACACCTGACCGGTTGAATTATTGTTGTAACTTGAAAACGCAACCAGGTTAAGGTTCGCGGAATTCAGCATAAGTTCAATGCACATCAGGATCTTGATGCCGCTTCTCTGCGTGATTATGCCGTACGCGCCTACAGTGAATATGATCGCTGAGATCAAAAGATATGCGTACAATGACATGGTTATGCCTCCTTTTTCGCCAGGTACAGGGCGCCGATCAATGCTGCTATCAGGAGCAGTGAGAGGAGTTCAAATGAAAAGATGAAATCACTGAATATCCCGCCGCTGATACCCGGACCACCTGCTATATTCTCTATACCGATATAATTTACATCCTCTTTTCCTGCCCAGACCCTGTTACTATTGTCGATCGACACGAACAACACGGCGAAAAGCAGCAGCGCGATCAGAAGATTGGGGAGCTTACTGAGCATTTTCTTCCTCTCCTTTCCTTGTCAGCATTATTGTGAATAATATAAGCGTTACAACCGCCCCGACATAGACAAGCACCTGAACCCATGCAACGAATTCTGCCTTAAGAAGGATGAAAAGCCCTGCAGTGCCGATCAGGGAGCCTGCAAGATATACGGCGCTGTGGACTAATTTTTTAGACTGGACCACCATGATCGATGAGAGTATCGTGAGAACTGCAATAATCAAAAATACAAAGTCTATCATTTATTCACCTCTTTCTTGAACAGCAACCTGTCAGGACCGTAAATCAGGCTCTCCCTGGTATAATCCGCAAGCTCGTAGCCTCCATCCATTTTAATAGCGTTCATCGGACAGGCATCAAGGCACAGACCGCAGAAAAGGCACATTCCCAGGTTAAATTCCGGGAACCATCTGTTTTTATATTTGACAATCCTGATCGTGCTGTTAGGACAATTTACCTCGCATATGCCACAGCCGATGCAGGCATCTTCATCAACTGAATGCCTGCCCCTGAACCTGGGTGCAAGCTTCATCCGTTCATACGGGTACTGGACTGTTACCGTAGGTCTGTTTCCGATGTGCAGCACGTGCTTTAAAGTAACAATGAGCCCGGTTATTATACCGGTCATCGTCCAGTTCTTGCTTATCCAGGTCATTGGATCACTCCTGCAGTTACAACGAACCCGGTTACCAGAAGGTTCAACAGGGCCAATGGTATCATAATCTTCCAGCCGAGGTTGAGCAACTGGTCGATTCTCACCCTGGGCACCGTATCTCTTAACCACATTGCAAAGAATATCACGGCATAGGTTTTGATCAGGAAATATACAAGCGAAGTTATCTGGACCGGAATGAAGGGGAGCACCGGTCCGGTCCAGCCTCCAAGGAAGAGAGTAACTATTATTCCCGAGACAGCGAACAGATGTGCATATTCAGCAAGGAAGAACATTGCGAACTTCATTCCGCTGTATTCCGTGAAGAACCCGGCTACAAGCTCCTGCTCTGATTCCTGGAAGTCAAAAGGTATGCGCCCCATCTCCGCAATGGAAGCGATCAGGAACAGGATAAAGCCCAGCGGTTGTATGAATATGAACCATTTTGGAATTATCCCGAACCATGTTCCTGCCTGAGCTCCGACTATATCCACTGTGCTGAGCGAGCCTGTGAAAAGTACCACTGCTATCGCTGTAAGAGCAAGTGGTATGGTGTAGCTGATATCCTGCGCTACAGCCCTCATTGCACCCATTAATGAGTATTTATTGTTGGATGCCCACCCTGCAAGCAGGATAGCCACTGGCGATATCGCGAGATTGCTATGATATAGAGCAGTCCCACCCTCAGGTCGGATATGATGAGGGATTCGCCGAACGGGATAGGGATGAACACAAGGAGCGCAGGCACGAACACGATAAACGGTGCGAGAGTGAATATCCACCTGTCCGCCTTTTCAGGGATGATGTCTTCTTTTCCTATGAGCTTTACGCCGTCCATAACTGGCTGGAGAAGCCCGCGCGGTCCTGTTACCATAGGCCCATACCTTGACTGGATCATTGCAACGACTTTACGCTCCATCCACGTCAAAAACATCACTGTGACAAGGACGAAAACAAACAGGACTGCTAGCTCCACAAGCATGATTATGATTTTTAAAATATACTCCATTCCGAAGCTCTTGAAGAAGTTGTTTATTGGCTCATAAACCCCTATAGTAATTAAAATATATACTATTAATTCATAAGCGTTTGTTATCATTTTTGTTCACCTGTCCACATCGCCAAGAACTACATCAATCGTACCAAAAGCAGCTATCAGGTCAGGGATTTTAAGTCCTACCACCATCTTGGGTATCGCAGTAAGGTTGCAGAAGGAAGGCGAGCGTATCTTAACGCGGTACGGCTTTGTTGTGCCGTCGCTTACAACATAAAAGCCCAGTTCTCCTTTTGGCGCCTCGATCCTGCTGTAAGCTTCACCTACAGGGGGTGTAAATATCCGCGGGAAATAAGTTTGGGCGGTGTACGGCATCCCTGTCACAGGAGCTACACCGTATTTTTGGGTGGCTATGACATCCGATTTAGGCATGGTGTCTGCAATTTGCCTTAAAATATGGAGGCTCTCTTCCATCTCATCTATCCTGACCATGTACCTGGCATAACTATCGCACTCCTGATGCACGCATGCTTTAAAGTCAAGGTCCGGGTATATGGAGTAAGGCTCTATTTTCCTTATATCGTAATTTACACCTGAGCCTCGCAAAGACGGACCCGTCATGCCATAATTGATGGCTTCTTCCGCGCTTATCACTCCGATGTTCTTCATCCTCATCATGAATATCTCATTACCATTTATCAGCTCCTTGTAGTCCTCTATGCGTTTCTCCATATCTTTTATGAACTCATTGAGCTTTGGCATGAAGTCATCTGGCAGGTCGTCTCTTACCCCGCCGATCCTGAAATAACTGAAAGTCATCCTTGCGCCGCAGAGCATCTCGTACAACTGGAGAGCCTTTTCCCGTTCCCTGAAGCCGTACATTATAGCTGTGGATGCACCAAGATCCAGCAGCAGAGAGCCCATGAATACGAGATGGTTGACTATCCTGTTAAGTTCCACGGTCAGAACGCGGATGTACTCTGCCCTCAACGGGACTTCTATGCCTGCAAGCTCTTCAACTGCCTTCACATAAGCATAGTTGTTAGGCATGGCAGAGATGTAATCCAGCCTGTCCGTATAAGGGATGAATTGCAGGTATGTCTTCATCTCAGCCAGTTTTTCCGTTCCCCGGTGCAGGTAACCCATAACGACCGTACATTCTTTGATTATCTCTCCGTCCATCCTTAATTTGAACCGCAACACACCGTGGGTACTGGGATGAACAGGTCCCATGTTTATGAGAAGTTCATCTGTCTCCATGCTACTTCCTCCTCAACAGATTGGACCCGTCGGTACTCACGATGTCTTCCCCGTCCTCTCCGACTGTCACGAACTGCTCCACGCTCATATCATAATCCTTTCTGAGAGGGTGGCCTTTCCAGCCCTCAGGCAGCAGTATCCTGATAAGATTGGGGTGGCCTGTGAACCTGACCCCCACGAGATCGTACGTCTCACGCTCAAGCCAGTCCGCCCCTTTCCAGAGTGATGTGAGCGATTCCACTTCAGGAGCTTCGTGGTCAAGAATGACCTTTAGTACAAGATTCTCTTTTTTCCCGTAGGAAAAGAAATTATAAATGACTTCGAACCTGTCCACATAATCTATCCCCGTGATAACGGAAAGGTGGTTAAAGCCCATCTCTTTTACTTTCGCCGCGACCTTCAGCATATCCTCTTTTTTGATGAGCGCAAGGGGCTTCCCGACCTGCATGCCCGTGCTCACGACCGATGCCGGCATTGTCTGTTTTAATTCCTCCGCTGCGTTCATTTGTTCAGCCCCCATTTTGCACCATAGCCTTCGTTCTTGATCTTTTCCCTCAACTGGAGTACCCCGTATAACCAGGCTTCCGGTCGCGGCGGGCATCCGGGGATGTACACGTCCACAGGAATAATATTATCTACGCCCCTGAGTACCGCGTATGATTCATGGTAGGGCCCGCCTGTATTCGCGCAACTGCCTACGGATATGACCCACTTGGGGTCAGGCATCATTTCGTAGAGCTGCTTGACCCTTGGCGCCATCCGCTTTGTCACCGTACCTGCGACGAACATGAGATCCGCCTGCCTGGGGCTTGCCCTGAATATCTCCATCCCGAAACGTGCAATATCATGGTGCGCCATGGCCACTGCCATCATCTCGATCGCACAGCAGGCAAGACCTGAAGTGACCGGCCAGAGAGAACTCAAACGCGCCCAGTTAAAAACCTGGTCTATCGTTGTTAAAAGGATCAATCCTTTTCTTTCCCTTGCAGCAAGAACCGTGCTGATAAGCCCGGTGTCTTCCAGTTTTTCAAGCGCCGTCTCCGGTTTTTTCCTGACCGGTCTGAATTTTGTCGTATCAATAGTTACTGGATCCACTCTAATGCCTCCTTTCTCCAGGCATATGCAAGACCGATTATAAGTATCTCTATAAAAATGACCATTTCAAGAAATCCAAGACCTCCGAGCTTTTTAAGCTGCACAGCCCAGGGATATAAGAACAGAACCTCCACATCAAATATAAGGAAAACAATAACGATCAAATAGTATTGTATATTAAAATGTATCCTGGCATCCCCCACAGGCACTTCTGCACATTCGTAGATAGATAGTTTTTCCTTGGTCTTGTTGCTGGGCCTGACCATTCTTGACATGAATAAGGAGATCGCTACGAAAACAAAGCCAATGACCGTAAGAATCGCTATTGGTAAATAATTATCAAAAAACGCGTTTGATGCCATTTGATTCACCTGATATATTACTTGCTTTAAAAAGGAGTATAGATATAAAAAGCTTATGAAATTGTTTTATAATGGACTTACTGAAGAATTCATATGAGAAATTAATTATATCAGCGTAAAATTCATAAAGGATACGAACTACTGGATGCAAACTCTAATGACATGATCTAATAACACAATCTAATAACACAAAGAAAGTCCGTATTTAACAGTGACTAATGAGGTTTATGTGACCGGAAATCTGTTTGACATAAAAATCGGCTATGCAACACCTAAAAATCCTATCGCCCTTGCCCCCATGGCAGGGATAACGGATAGCAGGTTCGCGTTCAGGTTCAGGAACGCCGGGATGATCGTACTGGGCAGCTACAACCTGGATGATAGGACGAACGATGCTGCACAAAAAGAGATAGCGCGCGGAAGAAAGGAATTCGTGTCTAAAGAGCCGATGGAATTCCTGGAGAGCGAACTTGAAGCTGCAAAGGACTTGACAACGGTCGCTGTTAACGTACGCGCTGCAACTATAGAACCTTACATCGAGGCTGCCCATCTGGCTAAAAAGTCAGGCGCGATACTTGAGATAAATGCGCATTGCAGGCAGCCTGAGATGCTGGAGCTTGGAGTGGGCGAAGCATTATTAAAAGATGCGCCAGGGCTTTGTGAGTATATCCGGGAGATAAAAAAAACAGGTGTTGTGCTCTCGGTTAAAACACGTGCAAATGTGGTCAACGACGTTGAACTTGCAAGAGCTATCGAGAGTGCCGGGGCTGATATCATACATATAGATGCCATGCCTCAGAGTGGCGAAATGCAGGATTTTCCGGGTGCCGATATCAGGGTTATAAAACGCGTTCGCAACTCGACAGGCTTGTTTATCATAGGTAATAACTCGGTCGTGGATTTTGAGAGCGCAAAAGATATGTTCTCTCACGGCGCCGATATGGTATCCGTGGCGCGTGCCGCCCTTTCCGAACCCGGTATTATAGATAACCTTGTCAGCGAGGTCTCATCCTTCCAGAAGCTGACCGGCTGGTATAATGCGCCAAAGCATATCTGCGGAGGCGGGGATTTAAGAGCTCTTGCCTTCTGCTGCCTGCCTGTTAAGCCCTGCGCCCTCCATGGGGCATTGAAACAGGCCGGCATAACAGCCGAGGAATTCATGAAGATCAAAACAGAATTTGCCCGTAAAACCCCGATAGAGTACGGGGAAGGGACATGTTTTGGCAGCATGACCTGGTGCTGCAAGATAACCAAACCCTGTTTCCTCAGGGATGGGGCGCTTACGTCCATCGGGCTATCGGACGTGGAGTATATGCAGATAAAGAAAAGGCTATCAGAATACATCCTGAAACGCAGGAAAAATAAGGGTTAAATAAGGACTAAACAAGGGCTAAATAAAGGCGAAGAAAATAAAAGCTAAGACCCGAGTAATTTCAGTATCTTAATTCCAAGCTCAATGCATTCCAGCTTCTCCCTGACCCTTTGAAGGTCCGTTTCATTTTCGAGGCTTTCTGCAATGCCATGGATTTTGCTCTGCGTCAGTGCAGCGACCTGAGAGAGCTCAGCCGGTTGGGGCTCCATTACCGGAATGACCTCGCGCCTTATCCCTTCACGCTCTACTGTTTTCTCTGCCATCCCGGGTTCTTTTTCTGATCTTTTTTCTGGTCTTATTTTTCGTTCCTGGTTTTTCTCCTGGAAATCGCACACAGGGCAGAGCACTTTCCCCTGGTACCGGAACAACGGGGAGCCACATTCATGGTGGCTTGCCAGCATCGTTCCGCCTTTTTCAAGGAGTCTTGTAATCATCTGCAGTTTCCTGTTCTCGTCGGTTTCAGCCATGATTTATCACCGAAAGTCTTTTCATACAGGAGTATAATTATGGACAGCTTCATTTATAAAGGTAGCCTGGAGTGATAACCGTGCCTGAAAACCCAACCGAAATAATAAGGCAATGTATTGATGTACTTGACAGGATTATCAATGATGACTCAGTCCCAAGAAACATAAGACGCAATGCTGACAACATGAAAAACATACTATCCAACGAGAAAGAGCCACCGTCGCGGAGAGCTGCACTGGTGATTTCCAAGCTTGATGAGATAGGTAATGACCCTAATGTGCCCATTCATACTAGGACTTTGATCTGGGGTCTCTCAAGCCAGTTAGAAACGATACCGGTGGATAGATGATATTCCTGCGCATGCCGGTCGAGCAGTAAAAACGTTCCAGATTCCTATACCAACCCCTTCATTTCGTTTGGAAGCGGAATCTGCTTGATTTTGTAGGCTTTTTAACTGGTTTTTAAAAGATTCCGGTTACCGATTACTTATCATCAGTTATTTTCATTACGTTTATCACATCGTTTATCACATACTTTCATTACATACTATATATTTTTTACAAAAATACAAAACTTTAAATATAGTTAACGCTAAAGTAAAACACAATGGTTTAGTGGGTTATGTCAATCATCCGAAAAGAATGGTTATTCGCGTTCCAGTCGAAATGATGGGGTAGGTCTTTCCCTGTAGTTTCCATCGGAATTAAAGGGGTCATCCAAAAAAAATATGATGAAGAATCAGAACAATAAAGAGTATAGAAACGAAAATAACTATGAGGCGACGGTATCAAATGGGAATAATAACCGGGAAACCGGAAGTTGTCCAGTGGAAATAAAGGGGTCATTACCAAAAGTCTTAATACCTTTCCTTCCGTTGCAACAGTTTACTATGGAGGGTCGAAGTATTTGGAAAACGGAACAATAACAATAAAGGGAATCTTTGAGGATATGCTTACTATAGTTAATATCTTCGAGAACAGGGAAGTTCTTCGTTCGACATATACGCCTGATTATCTTCCTCACAGAAGTGACCAGGTTAAAGCTCTGGCAACAGTTCTGGTTTCTGCTCTAAGGGGCGAAACGCCGTCAAATGTCCTGATATACGGGAAAACCGGGACAGGCAAGACGGCAGTAGCCAAGCATGTCGGACAGGAGCTTGAAAGAACAGGTGAGGTGTATGGTAATCCCTGCGTTGTGATCTACATAAACTGTGAGGTCGTGGACACGCAGTACCGTCTGCTGGCATCCCTTGCCAGGTTCCTGGAGAAGGAAATCCCGATGACAGGATGGCCGACCGACCAGGTATATACGGAGTTCAAGAATGCGCTGGATTCGGACAGGCGCATTGCGATAATAATGCTTGATGAGGTGGATAAGCTCATAGATAAGGGAGACGACGTACTCTACAATCTTACAAGGATAAATTCGGACCTTAAAAAAGCAAAGGTCAGTCTTATTGGTATAACAAACGATCTGAAGTTCACCGAATTCCTTGACCCGAGAGTGAAAAGCTCGCTCGGGGAAGAAGAGATAATATTCCCTCCGTATGATGCCAACCAGTTAAGGGACATTCTGCAGGAGAGAGCTAAAATGGCATTTAAACAGGGAGTACTGGAAGAGACGGTGATCCCGCTTTGCGCAGCATATGCTGCACAGGAGCACGGCGACGCCAGAAGGGCTCTTGACCTGCTCAGGGTATCAGGAGAAATCGCAGAGCGCGCCAAGTCATCAAAGGTCCTTGAGCTGCATGTGAAGCAGGCACAGGAGAAGATCGAGACAGACAGGATAGTGGAGGTCGTCAAGACCTTACCCACCCAGTCCAAGCTCGTATTACTGAGCGCTGTGCTTCTGTGCTACAACGGTGATAGCAACATCACCACGGGAGAAGCGTACAACGTTTATAAACAGATGTCAAGGATAATCGGGGTTGAGATACTGACGCAGCGCAGGGTGACGGATCTGATATCCGAGCTTGATATGCTGGGCATCCTGAATGCGACAGTGGTGAGCAAAGGCAGGTACGGCAGGACGAAGGAAATATCGCTGAGCGTCCCGATAGACAGCACGACAAAGGTACTTTTCGAGGATTACAGGCTGAAACAGCTTGAAGGGTATAAACCTCCTAACCAGACAAAACTATACGCCTAACATTTTTCTGGGAAGAAGTGAAACATAGCCAACAAAAGGAACCCTGTAGAATCGCGCAACTCCTATTACCCACTCCTTTTTAACTGGCTGGTATGCACTTATGCTGCCCTGCTGGTCGTATAAAGGATTGGTTTTCGGATTGTCCCCTTTTGTAATGTAACCCGCATGGGGGGCAGGAGGACCATCGGTCCACATTGGCTCTCCTTTTTCAACATAGTACATGGCTCGATGGATGATGGGCGTAGCCCCCTCTTTTCCGTAAGGTCTGTATAAAATAACATCGCCGGGCTCACCAAAGGATGTGTAGCCGTTCTGTTTTCCAACCTCGTACGTAGTAATGTTGGTACGGTCTACGCCCTCGACAAAAATAATATCCCCAATCTGTATATGAGGTATCATACTGCCGCTCTCCACCGCGACCATGGGTGACCAGAGCCCGAGAGCTATCTGGGATAAAGAAGCAAAGATAACTACAACTGAGACCACGGAGATAATATCCCTAAGCAGCCCCACCCAGGGATTATCACTTTTGTTAAATTCTTTTATTTTTTCCATTAAAGGCATTGTGAATCTAATAAATCAAAAGAAGTATAAAAGATTACCCCATTTTAATGCCAGAGTAGCCAAGCAAAAATCTTATCCCAGTTCACAGATATAAACTCAGGGTATGGAGACTGGTGAAATAATCCAGATATTTGCAGAATCTGGATTACTTGTAGACCCTGAAGCGCTTGATATATTAAGGACAAGTGCATCGCCCGAGCAGCTACAGGATGTATTAAAATCAGTAGACAGCTCGGTAATGGTAGTTGGAACAGAACATATCAAGGCTCTAAACGCTATCAACAGGCCTGAAAAAGAAAAGCAAATCAAGAGCAGTCCCGTCACAATACTCTCGGATATAACCAACCAGTCAACCTGCATAGGAGAATACACTGATTTCGTCCAGTATTTCAAGCACCGCCACAGCCTGCTCGGTGATATGCTGCGGAAAAGAATAAGCGCAAGACCGATTGAGAGCCTGAAGAGACGGAATATGGACACAAGAGAGCCGCTATCCGTAATAGGGATGGTCCTGGATATCAGGACCACGGCGAAAGGGCATAAACTCATTGAAGTGGAAGATACCACGGGGACGATAGCTGTACTGATCCATAAAGAAAAGGACAAGGAACTGTTCGATAAGTCAAAGAGCATACTGCTGGATGAAGTGATAGGAGTAACAGGCACGCTTTCCAGTGACGGCAATCTGATGTTCGCGAACGCGGTAATAAGACCCGATATCCCGAATAATTACAGGGCAGCGTTTGATGGTCTGTCCGTGCCAGCGGGAGGCAAGCCGGGGGGAAAGGCCGTATTTATCTCCGATATACATGTTGGCAGCAAGACTTTTCTTGAAGATGCGTGGCTTAAGTTCGCGGACTGGCTGGGCGATGATATCGATTATCTTGTAATTGCAGGAGACGTGGTAGACGGGATAGGCGTATTCCCGAACCAGGATAAGGAGCTGGCAATTTTAGATATTTACGAACAGTACGAGAGAGCTGCCGCGTACCTGAACGCCGTCCCAAAACACATAAAGATCATTATTTCACCGGGTAACCACGATGCAGTAAGGCAGGCTGAACCCCAGCCGCGCTTCCCGGAGAAGATAACCAGGATGTTCAGGAGCGATATCGCTTTTGTCGGGAATCCTTCCATGGTCGAAATAGGCGGCGTCAAAGTCCTGATATACCACGGCAGGTCAATGGATGACATCATTGCAAGCATTCCCGGGCTTTCGTATTCCGAACCATCAAAACCCATGACGGAGATGCTGAGAATGAGGCACTTATCGCCCATATACGGCGGCAGGGTATCAATCGCGCCTGAAAAACAAGACCATTTCGTGATCGATCCCATACCCGATATACTTCACTGCGGACACGTCCACACGGTCGGGGTTTCTCGCTACAAAAATGTATTGACCATCAACAGCGGTACGTGGCAGAGCCAGACCGAATTCCAGAAAAGAATGAACCTCCAGCCCATGCCTGCAAGAGCAACGGTCGTCAATCTTGCGAGCATGGAGCACAGGATAATGGAGTTCAATTGATATGCTCAGGAACACCTACATCCATATACCGGGTATCGGCTCCACGACAGAGCGGCGTATATGGGAATCAGGCATAAAAAGCTGGGAAGAATACCTGGAAAACCAGGATGTCGTGAAGATTCCCAGGATAAAGAGGAAATCACTGCTTCCCGCGGTTGAAGAATCCATCGAACAGTTATCCGAAGGGAACCATCTCTTTTTCGCTTATCGTCTTCCGGCAAGTATCCAGTGGAGAGCGTACCGGCATTTCATTGAAAGAACAGCCTATGTCGATATCGAGACAACAGGTCTTTCCGCAGGATGTGATAAAATAACCATGATAGGAGTATATAACGGGAAAGAAACGAAAACGTACATAAGAGGCATCAATCTTGAGGAGGCTGCGGCGGAGCTTGCAAAGTATAAACAGCTCATCACTTTCAACGGAGCGAGGTTCGATCTCCCTTTTATCGAACATGAGTTTCCCGGGTTTTTCAACCACCTTCATATAGACCTTCTTTACCCGCTGAAAAAGATCGGGTACAGCGGGGGACTTAAGAAAATAGAAGTAAAACTTGGAATAGCCAGAAGCGATGGGACGGAAGGGATTACCGGGTTTGATGCCGTCAGGTTATGGAACAGGTATGAACGGGGGAATGAAGAAGCTCTTGACCTGCTGGTTAAATATAATCAGGAGGACGTGGTAAACCTTGAAAAGATCATCAGACTAACGTATCCGGTCATGATGGACAGGGAGATGAATCAAATATGATTATACAGGACATTGATATTATTTATTACAATAATAAAATATACGACGTTCAGGGAGAGTATTACGAACATTACGTTCAGGCTTGATATTATTCCCAGGGAATTCAGCCATTTGTTCGTATGAGATAGTAAGGAGTCGGCTCGTCTCCAGACAGTTCTTATGATATGGCATAACATTAAGGTCATAATAATTTTCAGTAGCGAAGGCAATAGTAATCCGAATATTTCAAAAAGACGGGCGGTTTTTGCATTTGCTTCATAAGCATTAAAATATCGTATGCCTACGTATGTACTGATGACATCAAGGATGATCAAAATTACAAATAAGTAAACGCTGTATTCCGTGAATTCTTTATATTCCGGTATTATCTTTCTGAACATCATCGATCCTGCTTGCCTGCAGCACTGAAGGGAAAGCTGCATTTCCACTGGAGTTATAATTCCTGAATGTCTCCCATTTATTTAAATCTTTCTAAATTATTTACTACAGTTCATTATAATCATTATAATCACTGATCTCTTATAATCAGTTGTGGGTTTTAGGTAGGATGAAAACTACAGATTAACACGGATAAACACAAATTTACAATAAGAGATATATGAGGCAATAGTGTAGAATCCTGCATACAAAATACGCAAACCTTAAGAGCACCGAAAAAGTATTAGAGTAAAACGTGATAGAAAAAACCATTGCAGGATTGAAGGTCGGAGATACTCAACCTGTAAGGATAATGGGTGTTGTAAATCTCAGCAAAGAGTCTTTTTATAAGGGTTCCGTGGTTCAGGCGGATTCTGTTCTTAACACAGCCCGGAGAATGATAGAAGAGGGCGCAGACCTGATAGACATCGGCGCACGCTCGACATGGCCGCTTGCACAGAAAATCTCAAAAGAAGAGGAACGGTCGCGCCTCATTCCTGCGCTGAAATTCTTGCAGGATATTAATGTTCCAATTTCAGTGGACACCATGTTCGCTGATATAGCTGACGAGGCGCTTGGTGTTGGCGCCGACATCATTAACGACGTGAGCGGATTTACAGCCGATAACGGGATGGTGGAAGTAGCAAAAGAACACAATTGTCCCGTTGTATTGATGGCAAGCAACAGGCTTCCCGGAGACCCTGTTGGCATGGATGCAGTAATAGACTCACTTGGGAGAATAATATCGCAGGCAGAAGGAAAGGGAATAAACCCCGATAACATTATTATAGACCCTGCTATCGGAAAATGGACTCAGGAAAAGCTCCCCATATACGATTACGAGACCATAGATAACGTCCAGAGGCTGCGGGTTTTCAGTAAGCCCATACTGGCTGCGATATCCAGGAAATCCTTCATAGGGGAGACACTTAATAAGCCCGCCGCCGAGAGGCTGTATGGAAGCCTTGCAGCTACGGCGATAGCGGTGCGGAACGGTGCTCATATCATAAGAACGCACGATGTGGCACCTACAGTTGATGCGGTCAGGGTGGCAGAGTCTGCAAGAGCAAAAATACCTGCTGTAAAGTCGGGTGAGTTAGAGGCAGAATTGCTTTACATAAAAAACACCGATGATAGCGCAAGAGCAATGAGTGCAATAGGTGTGACCGGGACAGGAAGCCAGGTCATGAAAAATAAGACTGTTCTCTGTAATATCCTGTTGAAGAACATAACCACAACGGAAGCGCTGATAATTAAACAGGAGATGCTCGCAAGGGGAGGGGATGCAGCCCTCCCGCGTGAGGCGGTATCCCATGAGGCAGGTAAAGTAAACCTTATCATAATCGGGACGCATCTCCAGGTCGAACGCCTCATAAAAAAGATAAAACACCAGGTAAGAGGTTTACCTCTTATCGCTGATATGCTTGCAGAATTAATCAACGAAAAGAACGACCCTGTTTTCAGGTATTCAAGGTAAAAATGATAATTTCAAAACAAAAAGAATATAAAGACATCCTGCGGATGCTCCGGGAGCAGAACATTTTCATAATAGGCTGCGGGAAGTGCGCGGCAAAGCAGCATGTGGGAGGCGAGCCTGAGGTGCTTGAGATGAAAAAAAGACTGACAGCATCCCGAAAAAATGTTGTCGGATGGGTGGTCCTGAGTTCTGCGTGCAGCATTGGTTCGTGGAAGGAAGTGCTCTCACAAAATCCGGGAATTAAAAAAGCGGAGGCTCTGCTTGTTATGTCCTGCGGAGGAGGCGTATCAGTTATTTCAAATTTCACGGACAGCCGGGTTTACCCGGCGCTTGATACCGAATCCCTGGGAGGGGTTTGCCGGGATGAGATCGTAAGAGACCGGTGCGGCATGTGCGGGGAATGCACCATCTGGATGTACGGCGGGATTTGCCCCCTCACCCGGTGCGCCAAGGGATTACTTAACGGGCCCTGCGGCGGCACTGCGAACGGAAAATGCGAAGTTGATGACCGCCCCTGCGCCTGGGATGAGATATTTGACAGGCTGAAAAAAGTGGAGAGACTTGAACTCCTTGAGATCATACACCAGCCGAAAGACCATACAAAACAAAAGACAATACAAAAAAGCAGAGGGGGCGTGAAAGTTGAGCTTCCGTAAAAAGCTGGACTCTAAAAAGTTCATAATCACAGCCGAGATAAGCCCTCCAAAAGGGACCGACATAACAGGGATGCAAAACGATGCAAGCATGATAAAAGATGTTGTGGACGCAATAAACATTACAGATAACCAGAGGGCGGTTATGCGAATGAGCTCCCTTGCAGCGTGCAGCATTCTTTCACAGAATGGGTATGAGACCATAATGCACCTTACATGCAGGGATAAGAACAGGCTTGCTCTCCAGTCAGAGCTTCTTGGAGCGTCGGCGCTTGGAATACATAATGTGCTGGTAATTACAGGAGACCATCCGGCAAAAGGAGACCATGAAGGTGCAAAGCCTGTTTATGATTTTGATTCGGTGCAGCTTCTCGGGCTTATTAAAGAACTGAACCGCGGATTTGACTTTTCAGGAAATCCCCTGCATGGGAAGCCAAATCTCTGTGCAGGCGCTGTGGCAGGAACAGGGTTAAATGAACTCCCGTTCATAAAACTTGAGAAAAAAATAAAGATGGGTGCCAGGTTTATCCAGACACAGGCGGTTTTTGACACCCGGAGTTTTTCAGAGTTCATGGATAAAATAAAAAACTCAGAAACTTTTCGCGAAGTTAAAATCCTGGCAGGTATAATCCCGTTAAGATCGGAAAAAAATGCAGCTTTCCTTAATAAAAACATGGCAGGAATCAAAGTCCCTGAAGACATAATCAAGCAGATGCGCGGAGCGAGGAACCCGGTGTTCAAAGGAATGGAGATAGCGGCGGAATTAATTAAAGAGCTGCGCAGCGTGTGTGACGGCGTGCATATCATGCCGGTCGGGAACCATGAAAAAACAGCAGGGATACTTGAAATGGCGGGTATAAAATGAGGACACAGGTTGAAAGAGCAAGGGATGGGATTGCTACCCCGCAAATAGAAGCAGTTGCAAGAGCCGAGAATGTTGATATTCAAACCCTGATTTCGCGGATAACAGAGGGAAGTGCGGTTATAATGACCCGCGGAGAAGGCTCTGTTGGCATCGGCAAAGATCTTAGAACAAAAGTGAATGTCAACATCGGTACATCCTCTTTGAAAATCGACCCGGATGAGGAAGTCAAGAAAGCCAGGGTAGCAGAGAAATACGGCGCCGACACCCTGACAGACCTATCTATGGGAGGGAATATTACTGATATACGTCGAATGATATTCGATAATACCAGACTTCCTATTACAACAATACCTATCTACCAGGCAGCGGCGCAAATCGGTCTTAAGAATATGACCTGTGAGGATATTATCCAGAGCATAAAGCAGCAGGCTGATGAAGGCGTCAGTTCGTTTGTTCTCCATTGCATCGATAAGAAGACGCTGGGTATGCTGAAGACTGGGAAAAGGGTACTGGGGGTCGTCTCCAAGGGCGGCTCTATAACAAGCGCATACATGCTGCTCAACAACTGCGAGAACCCATTCATCGAGAGCTTTGATGAAATACTGGAAGTCCTGAAAAGATATGATATTGTGCTCTCACTCGGAAATACGATGCGAAGCGGCTGTGTCCACGATGAAAGGGACAGAGCGCAGCTTGAAGAGATAAAACAGAACGCGAAACTTGCAAAATATGCGAACGAAGCCGGCGTGCAGGTGATCATCGAAGGCGTGGGCGGGCATGTACGTGCCGATAAGATAGCAGAGTACGTAAAATTCCATAAAAGCTGTAGCCATTTCCCGCTATTCGTAGCAGGACCATTGCCTGCGGACGTGGCAGTGGGATACGACCATATCGCAGGATGCGTGGGAGCAAGCATAGCCAGTGGCGCGGGTGCTGATTACCTGTGCTACATTACACCATCAGAGCACCTGGGTCTCCCGGGCACCGAACAGGTAAGGGAAGGACTTATCGCTTTTAAGATAGCTGCGCACATAGGAGATTCGATAAAATACGGGCTGAACGAGAGGGACAGGCTTCTTGCAGCAAAAAGGGCAAAGCTTGATTGGGAGGGGCAGATGAGCCATGCTATTGACAGTGAGCGGGCGAGGGAACTGGCGCCAAAGGAAGGACCGTGCACCATGTGCGGGGATTTCTGCGCCATAAAAATCATGAAGGAGTTCGGGGCATGCAATTATTCGGCATAAAAACGCCTCTTATAAAACCTGGTGATGATATGGCGGGAGTTCTTATCGAGTCGATGAAGGATGCTGGCATTAAACCGCATAATAACGATATAATAGTTCTTGCAGAATCGGCTGTAGCGACGGCTGAAGGGCGCGTTGTCAGGCTTGAAAGTATCAGACCTGGTAAAAAAGCGATTGAATTATCAAAACTTTACGAAACAGACCCGCGAAAAATGGAGTTGATCATCAGGGAATCCGATGAGCTTCTCGGCGGGATACCAGGCGTAGTAGTCACGATAACCAAAGGAGTGCTCTCCCCCAGCGCGGGTATTGATAATTCCAACGCGCCTGAAGGATGTGTTGTGTTATTACCTGAAAATCCCAGAAAAAGTGCAATTCAGCTCAGGGAAAAGCTGATGGCAGAATACGGTTGTGATGTTGCCGTGATCATAGGCGACAGCAGAACGCAGCCTCTTCGTTTAGGATGTGTCGGCATCGCGCTTGGCTGTGCAGGAATAGAGCCTGTGGAGGATGTAAGAGGCAGGAAAGACCTTTTCGGGAAACCTCTTATGATAACAAGACGGGCAACGGCAGATAACCTCGTCTCTGCAGCTCAGATAATCATGGGCGAGGCGGATGAAAGCACACCTGCTGTACTTATCAGGGATGCGCCTGTGAGGTTTATTGAGGGAAGCGAGGATATACCGACTATTTCACGGGAGGAGTGCCTGTATTTTGGATGTTTTAAGAAGTGAACGCTCTGACTGCTGCTCAAGGTTTCGGAAGGCCTCAGAGCCTGTCTGAATAATCAAAAATATTAATATATCGCCAACAGTTTAAGCATGATGCATGGCTAATTATGCGAATCGTATCAGCTCAGACCAGTATGAATATATAAATCAACAGCAAGTGAACAGATAAGTTTATTTAAGCAGGTAATTTATACTATTGTCCTATGCGAAGAATAAATTTAAATGTACCTTTAATGGCTATCGTAAGCCTGATAATTATTATCTCTGGTTGTATAAGCGATCAAGATACTGCTCCGAAGCCTAATGTAACACAAAATTCTACTGTAATCACGCCTCAATTAAGTATTACTGCAGAAGTAGAAACTGGCCTGATCAAATTACATCACACAGGCGGTAATGACATAACTTTGAGAGACATTATAATAGTTATTGAACAAGGCAAGCCAAGTGCTATTTATGAGAAAATAGGTCAGAATGATGATAGATTTATGAAAGGCGATACTCTAGACCTCACACTCAAAGGCATAAGTCTAAATGGAAAAGCACTTGACATCGGAAGAATCTCAATTAATAACTCAGAAGCTATGAATAACTCGGAAGCTATGGAAGAATATCAAACAACTATTACGCTGGTTCATATCCCGAGCGGAAGCCTATTAACAAGGATTGTCTCATCAGAGGGATTTTTCAGCTAAGCTCTATGGAATAGGCGAAATGTAATTCGGTTTTAGAAACGATGCAACAAGTTACTTTATTTTCTTTTTTAATTAGAGCCTTGTCTGGCTTATCCTTTCTTACTGATGTTCTGGATTTGCACCGGTTCTACCGGGTCGGCGAGCCTGAAAGAGAAGATCTTCGAGTAGAAATAGAGTTCAGCGTCAAGTGCACTTTTGATATTCCTGGAACGGCGGAACCCATGCTGTTCTCCCTCGAACGGCAGGTAAGAGACAGGGAGCCCCCTATGAAGCAAAGCCCCGAACATCTTTTCTGTCTGCTCTGGCGGGACAATTTTGTCCTCAAGTCCCTGGAAAAATATCACCGGGCATGACAGGCGGTCTACGAAGTTTAGCGGTGAGCGCTCCCGGTAAAGATCCTGGCGCTCCGGATAAGGACCGATCAACCTGTCAAGGTACCGCGATTCGAACTTGTGTGTTTCCTTTCTCATCGACTCCAGGTCGCTTACGCCGTAGTAGTCTGCTCCTGCCCTGAAGACATTCCGGAAAGTAAGTGCACAGAGCGTTGTATAACCGCCTGCGCTTGAACCGCGGATGATGAGCCGGTCGCCATCCACCTCTCCCAACTTAACCATGTAGATGGCACCGTTCACGCAGTCATTAACATCAACGATGCCCCATTGACCGTTGAGGCGCTGCCGATATGCCCGACCATAGCCGGTGCTGCCGCCGTAATTCACGCTCAGGACGGCGATTCCCCGGCTGGTCCAGTACTGGATCATCAGGTCAAGTTTACTGGAAGCAACAGATGTCGGTCCGCCGTGGCTTATGACAAGCAGCAACGGCAGCTCACCCGGCGGAGCCTGATAGTCTCCGTTCTGTTGCGGATAAAAGAAGGCATGTGCTGTCAGGCCGTGCTCTGTCGGGAACTCTATATGCCGTGGAATGGATAGATAACCGGCATCAATTACAACATCGGTTGAGCGGCGAAGAACCTCCAGCCGCTCCGAGCTCAGGTCGAGCCGGACTATGGAGGCAGGTTCTGCCGGTGACCCGGCGATAAATACGACCTGACCGGACCCGGCTCTAAGATAGGAGATATCGGTGTATGATATCTCAATCCTCTGGAGTTTTTGCGTCTCGATATCCAGGCTGGCAAGGTGCCAGGTTCCCTTATCGTTATAGGTACAAATAATGTTACCAGCTGACACGAAGGCATAGGTGAACATTCCAAAGAACCACTGCGGTGCACCGAACTCGGTTTCCATCCCGATTATGGGCTTAATATGCCCTTTGTGCCGGCGATAGAGATTCCACCAACCTGTCCGGTCAGAAACGAAGTATAGAATACCATCAGGCGACCATTCTGGCTGGAAGATTGATTCATCAGGTCCGCCTGCAACTCTTTCGACCTTGCGGAGAGACCCGTCCACCCCCAACTCACCGACCCACAGTTCAGTTCCATCCCAGGGCATATCAGGATGGTTCCAGGTGAGCCATGCCAGGCGAGTCCCATCAGGGCTCAGGTGCGGCGACGAATAAAAATCGTTCCCTGAAACGAGCACACGGCTTCTTTTGCTTCCATGGAGATCAATGCTAATCAAGGTGTTGACCGGTTCTTGCCCGGTAGCAATGTGGTCTTCGCATACACAAATCAACCTGTCACGATGGCGATCTACCACCAAATCTGCATAGCGCAGTTTTCCTTCAGGGGTGATCGGTCGCGGCATGAATTCGGGAGCCTGGCAATAGAGACGCCCATCAGTGAAATTTGAGAAGTAAATAGTACCGTTATGAACGGTAAAAGCACCGCCGCCGTACTCATGCACCCGGGTTCTGGCGTTGAAAGGAGGCGGAGTGATGTCGGCTGCCTGCCCTTGCGGGGAGCGCCGTACAACCACGCATCTTCCGCCTTCGGCAGGCCGCATCTCGATCCAGTAGATGTTCTCCCCGTCGAGGATAACCTGCTCAAGCCTGACCGCTCCGGAGGCGACCAGGTCGGATGTGATAGGTGATTTCCAGGAACCATATGGGGCTATCTGTGGCTTCGTCATTCAGTTTTTCCTCCCTACAATATGAACAAAGGCGCATAAAAGCGAATGTTCAGGTAATGTTACCTGATTTCATGTTGTATATAAGTTTCCACTGTTCTACGAGAAGCGCGCCGGAGGTTCGGAACTTCGGCTGCAAGACATATATAACATATAAAATATTAAATCGCGGATGAATTTGTATGGACTCTAGTTTATAATATTTTGCCAGCAGTATATATCTACCCAAAAAATACACTATACCGATGTAAAACTGCCGTATAGTCGATAAATTTATATATAAATCCTGAGATGCTATGGTCATGCCGCCAAAAGCAGTCAGAGCTGTGAGGGACTTAATTTACTGGCAGTATGCAAGAGAGTACATAAAAGAGAGGGAACGACCTAACGAGTGTATATATTGCGGGAGCGGGGAATCTTTAAGTACCGACCATCTGATACCCAGAAGCCGTGGAGGTGCTGATATCGGGGATAATGCCGTTATTGCCTGTAAGAAATGCAATTCGATGTTAAAGAGCTGGAGAGGCTGTGCGATATATGCGGGTTGGGAAAGCTATGCGAGGAGAGAGCGTTGACTGTGTATTGCTTGGAAAGTGTATTGAAGTAATTTATCATACAGTACATTGGAACCGAATCATAAGTTAAATAGTTATTAACTTATTGATAAGCAATAAATATAAGTACTTATTAATCTATTATAGACTTATGGCAAAGGTGGAAATTAAAATACCAACATGGGTCGAGAAACGCTATTCTTTATTATGGGATGCATTCACTGATTCCGAATTTACATTGGATAAAGCTGTGGAATTATTGGGAGAAACCAACAAAGATAAAAAAGAGGAAATCCCCGTATATCTCTCAGAAATAAGAAAAGCTGGCTGGTTAACCGATGAATTGGATCCAAATGATGCCAGAAAAAGGTTATACAAACTTAAAAGCAAGGAAAAAATAATCGGTGAAATTTTCGCTATTAACAATAATAAATTGGATCGGGGAGAGGTTGAGGGGCTATTAAAAAAAGCAGCAGACCTCATCAGGACAAGGGTTGATTACAAGTTCATTTTAATACTTCTTTTCCTGAAGAGATTCAGCGATAAGTGGGAGCTTGAATATGAGAAAGTGTATAAGGAAGCTCTTGGGGACGGGTTGAGTGAAGAGGAGGCAAAGCAGGAGGCAAAAAATTCTGCCTACCACGATTTTGATTTCCCTGAAGAATTCCTGTGGGATAATATAAGAAAAGATGTAAGTACACTCCCGGAAAAGCTATCTCATGCATTAAAGACATTAGCTGAGCGAAATCCCCATTTGAAGGATGTTCTTGATAATGTTGATTTCATTCAGTTTACCACAAGCAGGGAAAATGCCGAGATATTACGGCAGCTTGTTGAACTTTTCAGTGTTCAAAAGCTTCACCATGTCTCGCCTGATATTCTTGGGGATGCATACGAATGGATCTTAAGATATTTCGCGCCACAGAAAGCAAAGGAAGGGGAGGTCTACACCCCAAGAGAGGTTATTAAGCTCCTGATCGAGATTCTTGACCCCATGCCAGGGGAGAGCGTTTATGACCCTGCCTCAGCTTCTAATGGTATGCTGATCATTTCCTATAAGCATGTTGAAAACCAATACGGTAAGGCGGAAGTTGATAAGCTGTTCCTCTATGGTCAGGAAGCTAACCAGAAGACTCTTGCACTTGGCAGGATGAACCTCTATATTCACGATATTAAGAATGCCAATCTTGCCTATGGTGATACCTTGCTTTATCCCAAGTTCAAAGAAGGCGAGAAGCTGAAACAGTTTGATGTTGTTATCGCCAATCCACCGTGGAACCAGGACGGCTATGATGAAGATGTTTTAAAGAAGGGCGAGTTCTGGAAGCAACGCTTCAGGTACGGCTTTGTCCCGAAGCAATCGGCAGATTGGGCATGGGTGCAGCATATGCTTGGAAGTGCAAAGGATGACACTGGAAGAGTAGGTGTTGTTATTGATAATGGCTGCCTTTTCAGAGGTGGTAAAGAGCAGGCTATCAGAAGCAGGATGCTGGAAGATGATTTAATCGAGGGGCTAATACTACTGCCTGAAAAACAGTTTTATAATACTGGAGCGCCTGGCGCCCTGATATTTTTAAACAAAAATAAACCAGAAGAGCGAAGAGGCAAGGTTCTGTTCATCAACGCCAGCAGCGAGTATGAGCAGCATCCAGAGATCAGGAAGCTTAACAGACTTGGCGAGGCGCATATACAAAAAATCGCGGAGGCTTACAGGAAATTTGCAGCCGGCGACGGGTTTGTTCGTGCGGTTCCGCTAGATGAGATAAAAAATAATGATTATAACCTAAACGTTACGCTGTATGTTTTCCCGCAGGAAAAGGTTGAGGAGATAGATGTAAGCAAGGAATGGCAGGAACTACGCGTAATCGAGGATGAAATTACAGGGGTTGAGGCTAAAATTGAAGGGTACTTGAAGGAGATTATGACAAAATGAAATGGTTTAAAGATCTCCACGAGAGGCGGGTCAGATTAACATCAGAGCGGCAGGAGTATATCGAGACAGACCACCCGGAAATGTCTGGACAGATAAGCAAAGTGCAGGCAACTCTTAAGGACCCTGATGTGATAGTCAAATCAAGAACCGATGGGGAAGTTGAGTTATTTTATCAGTACTATGCCACCACCCCGGTTACTGAGAAGTATTTATGTGTTGTAGTCAAAATATCAGGCAGTGATCTATTTGTTATCACTGCATATTTTACAGACACGATAAAAAGAGGTACAATCTTATGGCAAAAGAAATAAAAATATGGTATGATAAAGAAGGCGACTACCTTGAGGTCATCTTTGAGCGAAAGGCAGGATACTTCAGGGAAACAGAGAATGATGCAGTGATGGAAAAAGTCGATACCGAGGGGAATGTTATAGGTTTTTCTATCTTGAAAGTTAGCGCATTGACAGAAAATAAACCGCTTTCAGTTAGTCTTAAAAGTCCTGCCGTTGCTTGATTAGTTTATACCCATTATGTTCCTGCGATTACCTGGCGATTCTGGTGATTATCTGGCGATAGGCTGAGGTTGTACTATGTTATTGGGTCATAATCGGGTCACAAACAGGTCATACATTAAGGGACCTTTGGAATATTTATCGGACATATCAGACATATTTCGGACATTTATCGGACATACAACAAAAGCGCAAAATCTGTCACCAAAGGAAACATTAATGAATTCTAAATATAAAAAACCGCAGATAAACACAGATGAACGCAGATGCATTCTCGCAACGGGATTTGCAGATTTCTTCGCTAGCAGGGTTTTTCCCATAACGGAATCCGGCAGAACAACCCACCGCAAAGAGCGCAAAGCAGTGCAGCAGAAATCTTCGCGCTCCGGTGTGGGAAACAGGTCTTCTATAAACAACGAACT
>NZ_FZMP01000043.1 GCF_900196725.1 Candidatus Methanoperedens nitratireducens
ACACTGCCATTGCGGCAAAATATGAAAGATATCTTTGAGAACATCACAGGCACACCTGATATATATTCAGAGGCATTTGAGCAGATATCAAAGCTATGGAAAGATTCATACACGAAGCTATACGTGCCGTATACTAACTCCCTGCTGAAGCTTTCTATGAAATCAGCGGAGATCTCCCGGGGGAATGCGAATCCTGAAGCCTATAAGGAATTCTATACCTTATGGATGAATACATATCAGGAGACCTATGGCAGGTTGTTTGATACCCAGTCCATGCGGCCTTCAAAAGAAGTATTAGAGTATTTCGTGCAGAGCGAAAACGTTAATCTGAACCTCTACAAGTCCTGGATAGCAACCCTTGGAAAACTGTCACAGAAGGCTGAGGAACTATCTAAGCAGAGACCAGATCCAGAGGCACATAAAGAACTTTATAATCTCTGGGCAAAAATGTATGGAAAGGCATTTGATAACTTCTTTGAGAACACACCCACATTCAGCCCGTTTAAGGAGATTATGGAGCCTGTCAGGAATGCGGCAAAGATATATGCAGATACATTCACCGGCATGTCAAGGATCTGGGCGAAACCGGATTTTAGTTCAGCGCCGGCATATCCAGGAAAATATAGAACATGAGCATGGAAAAACCGGGTTTTGAATCCACCCAGAATTTTTCGACCTGTGGTTAAAGACCTATGAATCCACCTATGGCAGGCTACTTGAAATGCCTGCCCCGGGTCCAACCCGCGAGAAATCCGAAAAATTGATGAAGGGTTTCTCTATTGGGTCGTGTACCTCAATAACTGAAAACCTGCTATTGTAAAAGTTACACTAGTTCATCGACTTAAGATTTGCAAGTCGGGTAACCTACTCAATTTCCTATTGTAACTTTTTACATTGGTATTTCAATCATAGACGTACACGACCTTAATCGTCTTTGAAAAATTTCTGTGTGGAAACTTGCGTATCAACATATTTTAAAGTCATTTTTATGCTTCTTTCGATGATAGCCTCTACGTCCTTTTCTTCCTTATTGTTCATCACAGTGTCAAATATTTCTTTTTTCAGTTTTTGTATATTTTTATTCAATTTAACCTCTTTTCTATACTAATTTCATACACCCATGTTTATAAATGTAAATTGTCCTAAAAGTTATATATTTAGGCAATAATTCTACCACTAAGCTATCTGGACAGAAATGTTTTTTATCTATCCATTCCCTGTATCTTCCGAAACATTTGGTTCTGGTTCATTTTGACCTATTTCCGTGCAGGAGAGCTTTCATTCAAATGAAGTCAAGTTAATCAATCATTCCAAAGTGCCTGAATGCCTGTTTGATTGGTTCAATTTTTTTTAAGGGGCAGGGATTCGCCCTCGGATGTCCTCTACACCAAGCTTCTCGGTGTGTTAAACCACACATCTCTTTCACGTGGGCTATATAGCAAGTTTTCACTTTGATACCCTTCAATTCCAGAAAATTTTTTACATCTTCGTAATCTGCCATTTATGTATTTACGACTTATGGGTTTAAAGACTTATATGGACTCTAAACACTGCTCTATTTAACTCACCTCAAAAGTCATATAATACTGTAAAACTGACGAGCCATTATTCATTTTCACACAACTTTATATGCGATGCGCTACATTTCATTCATGGTGGTGTGGTAAATCAAATCGGATTAGAACTTTTAGCTGGTGGATTTGTAGCGCTAGTAATGGCATTTTTCCCACTTTATCTTTCAGGAATGCTTTGACTGTGTGACCGCTTTGAACTATGTTGAGCGATTCCCTTACAAATTAGAGTTTTTCGATATGAAAGCTAATGGAAAACTAATCGCTCTTTACCATTTCAGCGATTCGATTCCCACAGAAGCCACACTGAAGAAGCTTTGCATCTCCAACTGCGAAATATTGCATTATATGACCACATTTTTTACAAAATGATGCATCGCCTTTTGCTTTCATGGTATCTATTGATTGTCTTATAGAACGTAATTGATTGTCCTGCTCTTTATCAAGATACATCAAGTCTTCGTCACTGAATATTATCGTCATGTCTATTGACTCCGATTTTTCAACTTGTTAAGATAGAACTTGACATTGTTAAATATATCTGTGCGTTATCAGCTTAAATATGCCCCATCTGAAGATAGTTTTAACAGGTCATAATCACGTATATATTAACCTACAGAGATA
>NZ_FZMP01000097.1 GCF_900196725.1 Candidatus Methanoperedens nitratireducens
TTTTAAGTTTTGACATATTTTTTACCTCGAATCTTTTAATTCATCTCTTTCACAGTCATATGATTTATGTCCTTCTGTTATATAGCAGCCTTCGGCTTTTCAATCTTCCTAATATCAATTTCCACAAAATCGCCCATATTAATATTCTCTAAAGTGGATATTCCTCAAAACATGGAATCTATTGGCCGTTTGGAATCAATCCCAAAGCCTCTTGGTAGCGTAATCTGAAAGGAAATTAACATGTTTATTTCTGAAAGTTACGAATTCCAAGGAATATCCTATTTGTTACTATGGATGTGAAACACTTGCATTTAACACATATTTAACAATCATAAGCTCCCAGCATATACTGGGCCATCTTCTGCAAGGCGGTTATTTCAACATCACTCAGGCTCACAGAATCAAGCCAGAAACCGCCAATAATTCATATTATTTTGTTCCCTTTGTCTTCCCTTTCTTTGCCTTAGTCGTCTTTTTCATTTTCGTCACCTTCTTCGCTTTAACTGGTTTTTTAGCTCTGATGCTCTTTGGTTTTGCTTTTGCATTGACCTTCGTTGGTTTTGGTCCTGCTCTAACAGGTTTATGCTTTAAACTTGCCAGTATATTCCGCCTCTCTGACCACCAAGACATTACTGGAGGGAGAGGCTTTCTCATTATTTTTGCCATCGTTTCTCCTTCATTGGAAATGTATCATTAAAATTCACATCGCAATAAACACGAGTCATACGTAGTTCACTCAGAGGAAATAACCAAGTTATTTGCGGTGAAATAACACAATAAATCCCTTACATGTTTCCAATGGAAATTAAGATTCACTATTTATACAATGAAATTATAATGTCTCAGTGGTGAGCAGGTCTGTAAATTATTCTTTACCTCACTCGTTAATCCCCTCCGAGTGCCTCATGCTTACCTTTCATAATAACCCTATATTTGTATTGTTGCACATATCGCAGTTTTACCCCGCTCCTGCTCTCCAACCTGCTCAACGTACATCACGATATGCAAGTTTATATATTTATGTATAGATAGTAATGCTTATGATCATGAGCCTCAATAGATTATTTTAAATTGGGAAAGATATAAATATATATGGGCAGGTTGGGGAGTGGGGGTTAGTGTATTAAAAAAGTTATTTTCCTGCCCACAAATAGGTAGTACAATCTTATTCTATATAAAAGTAGCGAGGAGGAGAGGTAAATTCTCCCCTCGATGATTCCCACTCCCGAACCTGCTCGCTTATTTATAAAAAGCCAAACTTGTCTATTTTTAGACAACTAAATGTAATCACTGATGGTATTTATAAGTTTCCCTCCTCTTCGGGCAGAGGCTTGGCAAAATTGAGAAGTTTTCACTGCTAAGCAAGGCAGATAGCTGATATTCTAACTTATCTTCACAATTGAAGTGATAGAATGAATCTCGTTCCACCTGTGTTCTGTATACAGCACATATGCTCCTGTAACCTTGATATGTTCTCCAGCATAGACCTGAAAATCTTGTTTAAATCCATTACAAGCATTGAATGCAAGCACACAGGCTTCCTATAACCAAGCTGATAGCAACTACCGTGTTGGGCGCTAACTTCTTCGTTTGATGAGATTGTGAATTAATTCTTTTACTGCATTAGCTCTATCATCATCCGATACTTGTAAGCGGTGAGTAGGTCATCATCTCTAATCGCCTTTTCCATTGAATCTAACAAACTTCTTTCATACGCCTCAAGTTGTTTACCTATATACGTATCAGATGCTTTCATCTGCTCTTTATGCTTCTCATCTAACAATTTACACAATCTCTCGAATCTTTCTTCATCTATCATAACATTTCATCGTTCCATTTTTTCTGCCATGATTTTTGCTACTTCTTTAGCTTCCATTACTGGGACAGTATCAACTAAAGCAATATCAAGCCATAAATCATTGGCTTCTAACATGGTCGTAGGATCATCTGCCTCGTATAAAACAAAGATCCTGTTTCCTGTTATATCAAGCCATTCTCCTACCAATTTAATCTTTTCGGGATATTTGTATTCACTCCATCTTTTCTTTACCTCATCTCTATTTTCTGATTTCCACACCCATATAGACATAAACAACATTTCTTTCTAACCTCCTGTTTAGTTAATTTTTTTAACTCCATTACCAGATTTCAGTCTCAAAATTTCCAAGTTCATCCATATGATGCTCGTAAACGCCCACCAGATTATTTAATCTTGATAATTTTTTAGAAGATGTATTGTAAAAAGGAGATCCTCTAGACTCTATTCCTTTTCCTTTCATCTTTCCTACTCCTTGTCCTTTCCAAGTGACAATCTCTCCATCATTAGTCGTGATTGTGCCATGTCCTTCTCCATAAAGACTTCTATCTTCATTTATCTTTATCATTCGTATAGAGAAAGGTGGGCAGGATTTAAACCTATGAAGTTGAGGGCTGAGTCAGATTTTGAATAGCTTACACTGCCCACGAGTAAATATGCATCTTTACTTGATTAAAGGTCTATGATTATTTGACATTGTGTTAATGCATATGCTTCCTCTCAGTATCCGCTATAATTTTACAACTACACTCCACCATAACCCGTACTTCAATGTCCAAAGCCTAATCCAACTATTATTACCAGTACATAAGAGAGAATTAGCAGCATCAAAGTCACATAAAATAAAGTCTTGCCCTTTTTTTCTCCACGACCCCATGATATGTGCTCCCAAGCGCGCTCGTGAACATAATATAGTAGCATCCTGATAATGTTAAAGCTTAACGTAACCCCTCCTGCACTTTCCCAATTCCCAGTAAAAACATAAGTCAGTGGCAGTAAAATAAAAACTCCAATAATACGCCAAGTAAATGATTTTACCCACGACCTGATTTTTAAATCAACCATTGTATTCATATCTTCATCCTAAGAAATAACATTTCGCGACCCTGATAATTTAACTATCTGACCAATATTGTCATATTTTGGTTTTACTTTGATAATATATAAGATAAAGTTTTTTGAGCCAACCGATTATATTATTCTATGTTTAATAAAATATTCCATGTCATCAGTGTACCTTTTGAGTTAATATCAAATATAATTGAAAACATCATATCTTTATTATGGAATCGCAAATAATTGGGATCCTGGCTGCTCTTCTTACAACTTTCGGATTTGTACCCCAAATAATTAAAATGATAAGGACAAAATCTGTAAAAGATGTAAGTATTATTACCTTCATCCAAATCGGTCTAGGTACTTTCCTATGGGCTATTTATGGAATATATCTAAGGGATTTGATTATCATAATAGCTAATTCTATAGCTTTCATGACGTTAGTTCTGGCAATAGTATTTTATTTCCATTATAATTGAAAGCGAAGATAATTCTATCGATTAGTAGGCTTGCGTTCATCTTTGGAAGTGTAAGAATATATTTATTCACATTTAATCTCTTCAGATTGATTATGAAGAACATATATGATTAAACTCTTCTGAAAAGGCATATAAAGTATATACGAACTACAATTAACCGTAACCCCGTATATGCGCTAAAAAACGTCCAATCATTTAGATATTTTTTTTCTTTAATTTAAGACCGCTCCCAACTAAGGTTAGGGAATACTTTGAGGAAATCGTTTTATATACATCGCTCATAATATGTTCACGTATGGAATAGAGGATTGTAACGGTTCTTTATTCTAATCTCACTTGCCTTCAATAAGAGGGCTTTTGACCCCTGTAAGAACCGCCATGATGCGCACTCTGCCAGTAAGAGAGCTGTCCACCCTGGCACCCCATACAACTCGCTTGGTTTTAGGTACTTTATCCATTATAAGCTCGCCCGCAACTGCAACCTCTTCCAGTGTCATATCTTCACCGCCTACGATATGGATCAATACACCATAAGTTTCTGAAATGCCCGAGATATCCAGCAGGGGAACTGCCAGAGCCTGACTGACTGCCTTGATAATGCGGTCTTCACCGTCGCCCTCACCTATACCTATAGCACCTAGCCCTCCCCGCTCCATCACGGCCCTCAAATCGGCGAAGTCGAGGTTGATAAGACTTGGCTGAGTAATGGTCTCGGTAATATTCCTGACAAAGGCCCCAACAAGGGCATTGGCAACTGCCAGAGCATCCTTTAGCGGCAGGTCCCCGACGATCTCACTGAGCTTGGAGTTATCGATTACTATGGTAGAATCGCAACTTTCTGTGAGAGCCTTTATCGCCT
The DNA here is from genome assembly GCF_900196725.1 of Candidatus Methanoperedens nitratireducens. Lineage (GTDB taxonomy): Archaea > Halobacteriota > Methanosarcinia > Methanosarcinales > Methanoperedenaceae > Methanoperedens > Methanoperedens nitroreducens_A. The sequence goes on from NZ_FZMP01000097.1 coordinate 4,211, forward strand.
CCCTTGCTTTTTCCCTCCGCGCCATCTCTATCTTGAAGGGGATTGTTACACACGCGATGGTGAGTATTCCAAGTTCCCTCGCAACTCCAGCAACTACAGGTATTGCGCCAGATCCGGTGCCTCCCCCCAATCCAGCTACCAGGAATAACAGGTTTACACCCTGAAGGTATGCCTTTATCTCAGGCAGATTTTCCTTGGTTGCCTCTGCTCCCATCTTAGGGTAGCCCCCGCATCCATACCCTTTGCATAATTTTTCTCCGAGCAAAATGAGCTTATCCGCCATGCTCATCGTAGAAAGATGATTAGCATCCGTATTAGCTGCTATGATCCTGCCCCCTGCCATTCCCTTCTGTGCTATCCACGTTATAATATTACAGCCGGCGCCTCCAAGACCTATTACGGCTATGGAGGGTTTTGCGGCTTTCACTAATTCCCTCAAGTCAACTGCCAAATTTATTGCCTCTCTTTAAACTACAATGGCCATATTGTTCCATATACTATGCAGAGTCAAAACACGCTGCAACTCCCATATTATCACTTTTAAATACCATGATGCATCCAGTACTAAAACTTTGTTATGCGATTTTTTTTCGCGCTAAACAGGAGTTGCAGCAAGATATTATGTGAACCTGAAATGGAACAGTATATCGATCCGAAATCAATGCTTGAATCAGAAAGAATGCAGTAGGACCGAGAGTCATCTATAAAGCTCCGGACTTGAGCCACAGCGAGTCCGAGATCGATGACGCCATTCAATCGCCGAAAGTATCGTGACGAGTATCCGTCTACCCGTTCTTCGCTATTGTTGCGCTGCGAACCAGCAAGATCACCCCTCTCACAATCAGGCCAATTGAGAAGGGCAATTGCGAGTGGAGCAGTTCCGCTGAGCCCAGGGCGAGCGCGCCAAGCGTAATATCAGACCAGTTCGCTGGGATCTTGTTGATGAGATGGCGCGCCAGGTTCACCCCCAGAAGATATCGGTAATATTTTAAGAATGTGCGCCTGCCCGCGAGAACAGCCCTCGGGACAGTTTTTTAGCGCATGCGCCAGAGGTACCCTGGGGTTTTTCATCCTTTGAAAGTTGAAGAGGCTTCACACGAAGTGCGAAGTTAGTTACTTACGTTTTAACTCCAGTCCCACAAGAATTCGTTCTTTATCCGACATATCGCCTATAAGTCTGCGCAAAGGATTTGGGAGTTTCTTGATAAGCGTAGGCGTGGCAATTATCTGTTCATCTTTAGCGAGCGTGGGTTGCTGATAGATATCAATCACTTCAAGCTCATAACGACCTTTGAGATTTTCCTCACATATTTTCTTGAGATTTTGGATAGCTCGTGTTGATTTTGGCGTTATACCGGTAACATATAAACGCAGAAAATACTTTTCGTTCTCTGTATCTTGAAGGGACTGTTGAAAATCTTCTGTGGCACCTTTTATTTCCGTTTCTTTCATGGCTTTTGCCCCTTTCCCCATATATATTTCGTGTACGTCTATAATTGAAATACCAATGTAAAAAGTTACAATAGGAAATTGAGTAGGTTACCCGCCGTGCAAATCTTAATTCGATAAACTATTGTAACTTTTATAGTAGCGGGTTTTCAGTTATTGACGTACACGACCCCATACTTATTTTCCATACTTAACCCGTCTGGTTTGCTCATGTTGTATACTTTCCCGGATACGCTGACGCTGAACGAATGCCCGATTTCACCCACATATTGGATATGCTGGTAAATGTATCTGAGTATATCTTGGCAGCATTCTTGACAGGCTCCATAATCTCCTTAAACGGGCTGAATGTGGGTGTGTTCTCAAAGAAGTTATCAAATGCCTTTCCATACATTTTTGCCCAGAGATTATAAAGTTCTTTATGTGCCTCTGGATCTGGGCTCTGCTTAGATAGTTCCTCAGCCTTCTGTGACATTTTTCCAAGGGCTGCTATCAAGGACTTGTAGAGGTTCAGATTAACGTTTTCGCTCCGCACGAAATACTCTAATACTTCCTTTGAAGGCCGCATGGACTGGGTATCAAACAACCTGCCATAGGTCTCCTGATATGTATTCATCCATAAGGTATAGAATTCCTTATAGGCTTCAGGGCTCGCATTCCCCCGGGAGATCTCCGCTGATTTCATAGAAAGCTTCAGCAGGGAGTTAGTATACGGCACGTATAGCTTCGTGTATGAATCTTTCCATAGTTTTGATATCTGCTCAAATGCCTCTGAAAATATATCAGGTGTGCCTGTGATGTTCTCAAAGATCTCTTTCATATTTTGCCGCAATGGCAGTGT
>NZ_FZMP01000111.1 GCF_900196725.1 Candidatus Methanoperedens nitratireducens
AAAACGTGGGGCTCAGTTACCACTTCAATAAAGCAACTGAGCTCCAGCATTTGCCCGAAGGCATGGTAAGGTTAGCTTTGAAGCTATTTAAAGCCAGCGCCGCGCCTGAGGGCAGCTAAGAAGAGAAAATATAACTGGAGGAATAAGAAAATATGAAAAGAAGTAAAGGAATGCAATTGGGCGCGGTGCTTGCGGCGATGTTGCTGGTGAGCATGGCGCTTGTGTCTGTGGTTAGCGCACAAACGGACACAAAGGGAAAGAAGGAAATAAATAGCGCCAAGGAAATGGATGAATTGGTTAATGAGATATCAAAATATAAACAACAGGGTAAAAATATAAGTTCACTATTGGAAAAATACAATGTCACCCAAGAAACATATAGCAAAAAAGTGTTCAGGTTGCAGAGATCAGCTGATGGTTATCTGATTCCAGTGAATGAATCCAGCACTAAAACTCAAGGAGGAGATGTTACAATTCAGTCAGGTGATTATGCTGACTTGTCAGTTTATATCCATCAAATATCTATTGGAAGTGGATGGGCAACTGTAGATGCGGACTGGTCGTGGTCGTCTGTAGAAACATGGGGATATAGAGGAACTGATGATGTAGTTGATCTTGATTGGTATGCAGACAAATATGTGCTTACTTCACGAAATTTAGGCGGCAGCGGTACATATTGGGCAGGTGTCAACAGTGGCGTAGTAGCTGCTTATTCTCCAGATGCAACAACAAGTGGATGGATGGTTATAGGGCTACAACGCGTGAGTCCAGATGTAATAGGAGATTGGACGCAGGTGAATATAAACTACCATCATACTTATGGGCCTGCCTGGCAATCAATGACTCTTGGAGTTAACGCCGGTGGTTCTGGTGCACAGGGTAGTGTAAGCATTACATTAGATCCAAGCGGAATGTGGACAAAAGGAGATTATAGTAGCTTCCAGATTCAGTGAAGGTTAAACCTTCACTTTTTTATTATTATGACTCAAATAAACGGTAAAAAAAGCATGTCGAGAAACCTAATTTATCTTTTAATTGCAGCTTTCGTCTTGTCAGCAAGCCTGAATATTATCCTTTTAAGTGATTATCTGGATAAAGGAAAAAACAATGGGTTAGATAAAAAATATGAAAAATTAAAACTGGATGAACGTGTTTTAGACTTAATTGGTGATAGACCTTTAAGAGTGAAGCTTGATTTTTATCCACCGATAAACATAGATGAATTCAGGGCTTTCGCTCAAAACCATGGATCAAAACCAGTAATTTTTTTCGGATATAATTTTATTAATAAGAAAGAAAATGATGAACAACTTATTAAAAAATATAACTTACAAGAAGGAGATTATATCACTGATGCGAAGCAACAACTGGAGCCATTCTTAAAAAAGTATGAGAACGAAAGTTTTATTTTGGGGCATTATACTGCAGTCGTAGAAAATGAAAAAATCGTCTCTGAAGAAATAACCACGGCTACTACTTCAAACCTGACAAAATCAAAAATAAAAGAATTACTTAATGATGGGCAGGTACGCGCTATGGAACTGGGGATCATAGAGTATTGAAACCTAATGAAATATTTAATAATTTTAAACGTTTTAGGAGATAACGCGAGTTAATTATACTCAGTACAAAATAATTAACGCTATTTCAGTCGATATCCCAGAAAGTGTATCTGAAAAGTTAAAGAAAAACCCGAAAATAAAATATATAGAAGAAGATGTGCAGGTACAGATAGCAGACAAGCCATCACAGCCTCCACAGCAAATCACATGGGGCGTTGCAAGAGTAAAAGCGCCTGAAGCATGGAACAATTCAACAGG
>NZ_FZMP01000100.1 GCF_900196725.1 Candidatus Methanoperedens nitratireducens
TACTTAATTTAGGCAGAGTTAAGGGTTAAAAATCCAGAAATGAAGATGATTTCACAACCCATAAAATTATTATAGATTACATACTAAGAAAAAAGAATATCCCAATGAGGTGAACCGAATTGATAACACACATAGTACTATTTAAACTTAAAGACCGCAGTTCCCGAAGTGCTGGAGAAGCCAGGGATGTCCTGCTTGGCATGAGGGGCAAGATCCCACAACTACGCTATCTTGAGGTCGGTGTTGACATACTTCACTCCGGGCGCTCATTCGACATTGCTCTTATCACGAAATTCGACTCTTTAGAAGAGCTGCAGGCATACCAGGCACATCCGGTCCATGTCGAAGTGGCAAAATATATGACCTCAGTGAGGAAATTTGCGGTAGCAGTGGATTACGAGTCCGGATAGATGCAGATAAATGCATCCATTTTTGAAGCTTATTGCGACCTGCTCATAATCTATATATAAGTATAACCTAATTAATATTCAATATAATTTGTTCTAAATCAATTTGTATAAAAAATGGTATGTGGTCGAATTGGATAAGCAAAAACTTTTAGTTTCAATAGGGAAATACCTTTTAAGATTTTTCGTACTGACCCTGATATTCGTATATGGTTTCGCGCAGATAACAGAATACAGCAATCTAAAGCCGATCGTTTCGGATTTAACTGCAAAACTGCTGAGTGAGAGCCAGGACATGGGTGGTGCGAATCCGCAGCTGCTGGAAGGTATTACCCAGCAGTGCCAGAACACTGATAAAATAGTTATTCCTGTGGGTTCCGAAAGTATTACCATTGACTGTAAAGAAGTGCAGGCAAAAAGAGGATCGGCATTGCCGCAATACCTGTCCGATGCTATATCAAACGTTGTCCTGAAGGATTATTATAAAGATTACGGCTGCTCTCCTGTCGGATGCTTAACATCGCTGGCAGTTTCCAGGGACCCGACAAAGCTTCCTTTCCTGATCTCCGCGCAGATGAACCAGTTCCTTAAAATGCTGATCCCGTATCTTGTGATAGGGTTAGTGCTGAGTTTGTTCATTCTGATATATTTCATAAGGGAGACGTTTTCTGTTTTTAAAGAGGTCGGTATGACGCTTCTGAGCGCAGGAGTTCCTTTCGTGTTACTTCTATTACTGAAATACAGGGAGCTGCTGCTGGTCTCAACGGGTATTTTATCGGGAAAGGAAGATTTCTTGCTTTCTGCGAATGAACTCTTATCCGGTCCGGTCAATCATGTGACAGATTTATACTTATATATGTATGGAATTGTTTTCATTATCGGGGCTGTGCTGGCAATCACGGGATACGTCGTATTGAGACAACGTGCAAAAGCCGCAGGAACAGCAGGTGTGAAATAATCCGATTTTTTCCATCACCCCAGGTACTCCCCCTGTATCTTCACGACCTCTGTGCTGTTCGCAGCTTTTGAATACATCTCCAGGGGCTCCTGATTCAATTCCAGGAACGTCCTGCCCCATTTGAACTTGTTCAGGATGAGCGCAGCCTGCTCCTTCTCGCCAAGTATGAAAAGCGCAGCTGCGAAAGCTTCTACTGTACTTAGCTTGAAAGGCTTGCCGAAGTTCACAGGGTTGGCAGCCAGCAGGAAAGGCAGGGCGCGGTGTTTGAGCCGCAGCTTCATCAATATTGGGAAAACGCGCTCCACTTCCTCCCATGAGCAGTCAAGCACCACTACGCCCCTGCCCGGGTCATCCGCCGGGGAAAGCGCCTGCTCCGCGAAAGGGTCAAGAAGTATCGCTTCAACCGGAAGCGCCCTCGGGTTCTCGTGAAGCGTTGCGAGAGCGAACCTCGCAAGCTTCTTCCCGGAGCACTTCTTCGGGTCGCACTGCCTGGCATGATAGAGATGCAGGGGAATCATACGCTCTAATAGGCATGCGACCGTTTATTACTTTTATGTTTTCGGCGACTCCGGGAGTAATTTTTTAGCAAGAGTTCTTAGGAACGCAACCGCCGGTTCCGTGAAGAAACCTGTAAAGAAAGAAACAACCATCAGAATATTGCTGCTTGGTTTTTCCATCAGGGTTTCCTTTGTTATGTTTATGGGCGTCATATTTTCAGTCTGGAGCGTCTGGTTTATCGAAACTATGAGTTGCTGGGTTGAATTAAGATCTGTCAGTACCAGATAAATAGCCCCTGCAATAATCGGAGCCTGTATCATTCGAGCTGTCAAAAACAGAAGCTCTTCGTTAGTAAGATCCCTCTGCCTGTAATGGTATGCTATGCCGAATATTAAGGATCTGTGCGTAAATAACTTACCC
>NZ_FZMP01000144.1 GCF_900196725.1 Candidatus Methanoperedens nitratireducens
GTCGCTGTAAGTGGGCTCCCTTCGGTCGCCGTAAGTTTGAATTTTTCGGTTTTCACCATTCAATATGGTATAATGGACAAAAATAGTTGGTGAAAGTACCATAGCGTCATTGATAATCAATAGTTTACGATAAGGAAATTGAAACTGGTTTCAATTTCCTTTTTTTGTTCATGAAAAATCAGAAAAAAAAGCGTGCTGGGGCTGTAAAAGCACCAACGTGATTCTATGGGGAAAGCAGAAAGGGAAGCAGCGTTTTAAGTGTAAGAGTTGCGGCCTATTATTTACCCGGCAAAACAAGGAAGTAACCTTCAGTAATCAATTTGTATGGTTCAGGAAATGGGTGCTGAACCGGCAAACATTATCCTATATCAGTGATGAAAGCGGTTACAGCATCCGAACTTTGAAGCGGTTATTTGCCCGATATTTAGATCGGGCCCCTACATTGAAGTTCTTTCCGAGGGAACGTTTGAATCTATTGATAGATGCCACCTATTTCAGCAATGACATCTGCTTGGTAATATACCGGGACAATCAGGTGAAGTTCACACAGCTTTACAGGCTCACCGACGGCGAATATTACCATGAGATAAAAGAGGATTTAGAGGTGATGCTTTCATTGGGCATTACTATTGAGAGCATTACCTGTGATGGGCATCGGTCCATACTAAAAGCTGTTAGGAAGACTTGTAAGGAGGTCATGCTTCAGAGATGTCTGGTTCATATTCAAAGAGAGTGTAAAATATGGCTTACTCAAAATCCAAAGAGTGAGGCTGGCTTAAGCCTGCTGGCAATAGTGAAAAGGTTATCGCAAATTAGAACGCATCATGAAGCCCAGCACTGGATGAGGGAAATAGTGGATTGGCACACGCACTATCAGACATTTGTACAAGAGAAATCATATAGCAAAACTACCGGGCGGTATTGGTACAAACACAAACTGGTGAGACGGTGTTTTATTATGATAAAAAATGCCTTACCAAACATGTTCCAATATCTGTTTAATGACCATGTGCCCAAATCAACCAATGGCCTGGAATCATTCTTTGGGCACTTAAAAAGTCACTTGCTATTGCATCGGGGTATGACCAAGGAACATCGCAAAAGCTTTATCAAATGGTACATATACTTCCGGAATAATGAATAGGTTTTCTTAGCCATAGGGGATACCAATAAGCAAAAAA
>NZ_FZMP01000167.1 GCF_900196725.1 Candidatus Methanoperedens nitratireducens
TTCGTGAAGGGGGGATATTATAAGAGTGGGGAAAAAGTTATTAAAATCCAAAACTGTGGAAAGCATGTGAGCGCCTTCGACCTTGAAACCGGAAAAAGGTTCATGGAAAATTTCAATGATCTGATAGTCGTAAAGAAATTGAGCAGGAGACTCGATGCAATTCCCGCAGTACTGGTTGCGGATGAGGAAAGCACGATACAGGTCATGGACCCTGAAACTTATGAGTCGGTTACTATCAAAAGGCCGGAATTTCTGAGCGTGGAGCTGGGGAATGAGGTCAATATCGTTAAAACTGCAAAAGGGATTTATGTGGTGCCTGGGGTTTAGCTTAGATTATTTTTTTTCATTTTCGGTATCACCAAAAATTAGAAAAGGGATTATATTATTCCCTTTTCTTTATTTATTTAATTAGGCAGCCATGGCTTTCCTGCCCAAACCAGGCTGTCCTTGTTTGTACCGGTCAATGTATTCATAAAGAGCCAGTATCCCTGTCCCTTATTCAATGGTGTACGAGCTGTCAGATCATCGCCGACAGTGTAAGTATTGTGGGGATCCTTATAGGATATCAGGTATGAATACAGCGGTTTTCCACCTGCCTGGAGGGGCTGGAAAAGCAGGCCTGCGTCCAGTTCTCTATTCTGCTCCTGCTTACTTGCAACGACCCCGATAAGATTCCAGCCTTCAAAGAGGTCCCTGCTTGGCGGTACGGATCTGATATTCGTATCTGCAATGAATCCAATACTCTGGTTGGGTGCAGTAACATTGATCCAGTACCCATACAGGGGTTGCAGGTCAGCGGGCGTGGAGAAGGTCTTATTTCCAGGATCGTATCCGGCAACTCCGTTGTTCTTCACGTTCTTCAGTATCATGTCAACACTGCCCGGATCTGCGAAGTTCGGGACAGATATTAAATTCCAGCCCGGATCCAGGTCAAATACCATGTCTGCGAATGCGATCTCTGTGCTGCCTGTTATGCTGCCGCTTGTTGCTGTAACCGTTACGAACTGAGCCATATTTGAAGTCACTGGCAGGATAGCGATCCCATTGCTGAATGTTACGTTTGGCTGATATATTACAGCGCTTGCATTCTTGCTTGCATTAACAGTTATATTCGCCATTTCATTAAAGGTCGTATCTGTTACATTAGCATTTAGAGCTTTTATGGTTATGGTTATGGTGCTTCCTTTCAGTGCAGCAGTTTTACCGGGTGTTAACTCGAAGGATGTTACATTTGGTTGCGACGGATGTGCTGATACTGTAACATTTGCACTTCCTGTGATATTGCCGCTTGCTGCAATTACCATTGCGGTTCCTGCTCCTGCTGCCTTGAACCGCGGCTGTTGCGATTCCGTCTGCGCCTGTTATTGATGTCTCAGGAGATATTAGTTCCAACAGCGGTATCAT
>NZ_FZMP01000101.1 GCF_900196725.1 Candidatus Methanoperedens nitratireducens
GAGAATGTTATTTAATCATCAATCCTAAATGCTTTTGATCTTGCTTTATTTACTTGATCCGCAGTACCGTCAATTTTATACGAAATAAATTCTTGCGGAGCACTTTCACATATTTTGTCTAGCGTTTTCAAGAGTGTGAAATATCTCATACAGTTTACCATTTATTATATTTTAATCAGAAGTCTTAAATATCTTCCTACGAACTCCATCAGTCGTTCGTGCGAGGGAGCTTTCGTTGGCGCGAGGGCAGATTGAATATAACTCTTCCATACATAACATCCGTGTCGTATATCCTTCCATTTTGGTATTATATCTGGCATTTAGATTGTCTATACCACCATTCGCCTGAACTTCATTCATTTTCTTTTACCTCCGAATTTAATATAAAATCTACTGAATTTTTTGTTTATCTAATACTTACATGAATATATATAATTCGGTGGTCTTACTGCTTTTATGCCCCCCAACAGTTCTTGAATATATCGAAGGTCTATACCACTTTCTAAAAGGTGGGCAGCAAAATTATGTCGGAGAGATTATACCTCTCGCAACGTCGCCTCGGATGCTGCCTCCATCAAGCGCTGTAAAGAATGGGAGGATATCATCTATGCGCATAAAGAACCCATCCAATATTCCAACTTTTCAAAGAATCATTCCTATCTTTGTGCTTCTGCGTCTGCGTCTCTGTAGCTTCAGAAATAACTTGCCACAGAGGCGCAGAGAACACAGAGAGCTTTTTGAAATATTTCTTGCCTCTGCGCCTCCGTGCCTCTGTGGCGATTGTTTTTACACACCCTTTTTGGGTTTACCAGCAGCTTCATAATCATTAAATCAAATCGAAGCACTTATACATCCCATGTTTCGAATTATTTTTGTACTGGACATCCTTAAAGGAAACGCAGTCCACGCTATCAGGGGAGAGAGAGCAAAGTATCAGCCCATACAGAGTAAGGTATGCAATTCATCAACCCCCCTGGAAATAGTATCCGCGCTTAAACCTGCGGAGGTTTATATTGCTGACCTTGATCGGTTACAGCATTTCGGAGATAATTTCGAGCTTATCAAAAAAATATCCGCAAAGGCAAAGACTATGGTGGACATAGGCGCGGAAAATATGGATGATGTAAGAAAATGTGCCGAAATCGCAAACACGGTGATCCTGGGTACCGAAACAGCTTCTCTTGATTTGATAAAAACTGCGGCTGAACAGTTCCCGGGCGGCATTAATGTGAGCATTGATATTAAGAATGGCGAAGTGCTGACAAAGGACAGGAATATGATGATGAAGCCGCATGAGCTTGTAAAACTGTTGAATGGCTACAATATCAGGGACATTATCATCCTGGAGCTCGGTAAAGTCGGTACAGGCGCCGGGATTGATACGGATTTTTTACGCGGCGTGGTCGAATTATCTAAGCATAGCGTTTTGCTTGGCGGGGGGATACGGGATATGACAGATATCAATACGCTAAAAGAAACAGGGGTCAGCGGTGCACTTGTGGCTACGGCGGTACATGGGGGAATGATTCCACTGGAATTGATCAGATGAAAATCAAACCAACAGTGAACTAAAAAGATATAGCGGGAGTTCGTATCGAGTTCGTAGAAGTTCGTTGTTTATTTTTCACATTTGACCGAAACACACCTTCCTATACCCGCAATCCATACAAAATTGCACTTTCCACTTCTCTAAAAGCTGGGGCAGCCGGGCGGAGATGAGCTCCCAGTCAACTACCCTGCCGGGCTTGAAACAAAGGAGCCTCAGGGCTTCTTTATCCTGAAACAGTATCTTTTCGTCGGTATATTCACCGCTTGAGCATTTATTATCTTTCAGGTACGGGCACCGGGCGCAAACCTCATCGGGTCCTTCTACTATCTCCACTTCCTCTTTCGCGACTACTGAATAAATATTTTTAATAAACTCCTCTGAATATCCTTCTCCCCTGAAAAAATTAAGGCATATAAGATGATGACCTCTGAGTTTAGCCTTCATAGGTGAGCCCCTGAAAAAAGTGCATTCGCATTTATTCACACTTGTAATTCAATCCTATTAATATTTCTGTCAAAGGCATCTCAGAAACTTTTAATTAAACAGCCGCCTACATCATCAATTATATGAGCGAGGCACTTCGAACAGACCTTTACCAGCTTACAATGATGCAGGCTTACTGGAAATCAGGGCATAAGCCGGAAGCTACTTTTGATTATTTTGTCAGGAAAATACCCGCAGGCTCATATCTTGTAACCGCCGGGCTGAGCTATGTCCTGGATTATATCGAAAACCTGCATTTTGAAGATAATGATATCGAATACCTGAGAACCCAGGGCTTTAATGAGGAGTTCCTGGACTTCCTCGGTGATTTCAGGTTCACCGGCGATATTCTCGCAATGCCTGAAGGGAGTATCGCATTCCCTCTTGAGCCTATAATAAGGATAACAGCGCCTATAATGGAAGCCCAGCTTGTAGAGACTTATATACTGAACAAGATGAACTTCTCAACCCTTATTGCTACAAAAGCCGCCCGTGTGGTATATGCGGCGCGCGGCAGGGGAATAGCGGAATTCGGATTGCGCCGGGCACAGGGGGACGGGCATCTTGAGGCGACCCGCGCAACATATATAGGCGGATGCACTTCGACGTCCAATGTACTGGCGGGAAAAATATTCGGCATCCCGGTCTCAGGTACTATGGCGCATTCATTCGTTACAAGCTTTGAACACGAGATCGATGCCTTCCGGGCTTATGCAGATACGTTCCCCTCAAAATGCTTCCTGCTGATAGATACCTATAACAGCATCGAGGGTGCAAAAAAAGCTGTAATTGTAGGAAAAGAACTGGAACAGACAGGCGAAAAACTCCAGGGTGTCAGGCTTGATAGCGGGAATTTAAGCGAGCTATCAAAAGGTGTGCGCAGGATACTTGATGATGCGGGGCTTGGTTACGTAAAGATAGTGGCAAGCGGAGACCTTAATGAGTGGAAAATAGACGAACTCATGAGAAAAGGCGCGAAAATCGATCTGTTCGGCGTGGGCACAGAGCTTATAACAGGAAGACCTGCCCCGGCGCTTGATGGTATTTACAAGCTTTCAGAGGTTGCGGAGCATGGCAGGCACGTTCCCAGGATGAAACTCTCAGAGGAAACTGTGAAAGCCACGCTCCCCGGAAAGAAGCGCGTATGGCGCATCGTTGAGGATGGGGGATTCGTAAAAGACGTCATATCGTTAGACAGCGAAGTTGTGGACAACGCCGTGCCTTTACTTGAACCTGTTGTTAAAAACGGGAAGCTTATCTGCAATAGACCCTCGCTTGTGCAGATAAGAGAGATTGCAGCCCGGAATCTGGCGAAGCTGCCTGATGAGTACAGGAAGCTGGAGGGGGCACCGGTGTATCCTGTGGAACTCAGTTCCGGACTGACCGCGCTCAGGGAACGCCTCGTTAAGAAAATAAGACTGGAAGAGATAGGTCTTAAGATATAAGAGCCCGTATGTTTGATTAAATGAAAGGGGAGGAATCTAAATCAACAGCGCAATGGCAAAAATAATCGAAGATAAAGAGCTGAGAAATAAAAATTATGTCTTCAGGGATAGGTTTCATGCGGGAGAGTTGCTCGCACAGAAACTTAAACCATATATCGAACCGGCCGCTAATCCCATCGTTCTGGCTATACCATCAGGAGGCGTCCCGGTCGGGGTCACGATTGCAAAAAGATTGAATGTCCCATTGGATTTAATAATCGTAAGGAAAATCCCAATTCCAGATAATCCGGAGGCTGGTTTTGGTTCTATAAGCTGGGATGGAGAGGTGATGATCAACAGAAGGCTGGTACAACAGCTCCAATTAACCGATGCCGAAATCGAATCAGCAGTTCAAAAAGTCAAAATCGAACTTAACAGAAGATTGGAAAAGTTCAGAGGAAAAATACCTTTTCCTCAATTAAAAGATAGAACTGTAATAATAGTAGACGATGGGCTGGCTTCAGGTTATACCATGCTATCGGCTGTAAATTCCATCAGAAGAAAACATTCACCCGCCGCCATTATAGTAGCAATTCCCACCGCCTCGACAAGTACGCTTGAACTTGTGAGTCCTCAAGTCGATAAAATCTTTTGTCTTAACATCAGGGATACGATGATGTTCGCTGTAGCTGATGCTTATCAGAAGTGGTATGATCTTAGTGAGGAGGAAGTGCTGGAAATTTTGAAGGGATTTTTCAGGTAAATATCAATTAAAGAACATATCCGAAAAATATTAATCGTTTTGAGAATAATTAGAATATAGAGCGGGGTTAGAAATGAGTTTGAATACTAATAAAAAGTTTTTGGTAAGTTTTTAAGAAATCAGAGGAGGTGAACCACCATGCCAAAATATATAATACTGTTTCGCTTTACGCCAAAAGGCATTGAACATATAAAGGAGAGCCCGGCCCGGGTAGAAGCAGCTAAACAACTCTTTCGGGAGATGAACGCAAAGGTGGAAGAGTTCTACGCGCTCATGGGTCGATACGATACTATATTCATAGCCGAAGCGCCTGATGATGAAACAATAGTTAAGGCGGTTGCAGCCGTTGGTTCTTTAGGCAATGTCCAGGCTGAGACACTCCGCGCCTTTACAGAAGAGGAATTCAGGAACCTCGTTGAAGCACTGCCCTGATTGATAACCGACCCCGCTCTCAATGATAAATCAGGTAAATATGGATTTTGATATCAACGATAGAATTCTTACCTTGAATCTCGACATGATCCAGACCGTTGCTCTTGCTTCCCTAATTCTCTTCCTCGGTTATTTTCTGATAAGAAAATGGAAGGTTCTCAATCGTTTTGCCATCCCAGCTCCAGTGGTGGGTGGATTGACCTTTGCTATCTTTGCCTTTATTTTCAGACTGACCGGGCTTTTTGCCTTCCAATTTGACACAACCCTTCTATCCCCATTTTTGATTGCTTTCTTTACCAGTATCGGGCTCGGTGCAAGCTTTTCCCTTCTCAAAGTAGGGGGTCGCCAGATAATCTTTTTCTGGGTTTTGGCATCTTTTCTGGCTATTTTCCAGAATGTGGTTGGTGTGTTTATGGCAATGTTAATGGGTGTAGATCCTTTCCTGGGTCTAATAGCTGGCTCTGTAACCATGACAGGAGGACATGGAACCGGGCTTGCCTTTGGTCCCATATTCGAGATTCTTGGACTGAAAGGGGCCACGACTTGTTGTATGGCATCAGCTACATTTGGTCTTATTGCAGGCGGACTTATTGGGGGACCTGTGGGAATCTATCTTATAAACAAAAAGATGCTTGAAAAACATGAGAATAAAATTCCCTTAAAGAAAGAGGTTATGGTCGAATCCATGGATAAAATGGCTGCAGAGAAGGAGGAAGCAGCAGGGCTAAGTGCCTATCAGTTCCTGAAATACATGACAATTATCCTTTTGTGTATGTGGCTTGGGTCAATCGTCAGTAAAGGATTTGAAAGCCGTGGTATTACATTACCTGCCTATATAGGTGCAATGCTCATCGCAGCAGCCTTGAGGAATCTCTTTGATTACTCAAAAATCCTGAAAATCTCACAAAACTATGTGGAGCTTCTTGGATCTATTGCTCTCTCCCTTTTCCTTTCCATGGCTTTGATGAATCTGAAGCTATGGGAACTCCTGGATCTGGCGGCTCCTATGCTGATTATACTTTTTATACAGGTCACCCTTATGGCGTTATATGCTATTTTTATAACTTTTCAGGTCATGGGAAGAGATTACGATGCAGCGGTAATGGCATCTGGACATTGCGGATTTGGTCTTGGAGCCACTCCCACCGCCATAGCCAACATGAGGGCATTAGTGGAGAAATTCGGTCCGGCTCCGAGGGCATTTCTTGTTATTCCAATTGTGGGAGCATTCTTTGTTGATTTCTCTAACGCTATTATAATTACATTTTTCGCAAATGTACTAAAGTGAAAAGTCTCTCACATATCTTAGATGTTAGAATTCTAAGAAGGTGAGCTATTCGTGCCCTCCAAACCAATAAGAACCATTGCAGATGTTGATAGCATGGTTTTATTTACACAGAGTTAAGATATATATCTGGTGAGAGTGTGAAATACATCGAGCTTGTCGATCTCTATGAGGCGATAGGCGCAACCACAAAGCGCCTTGAGATAACTCGCTACCTTGTGGACGTTTTAAAAAAGACACCCGGCGAGGTGATAGGTAAGGTCGTTTATCTCACGCAGGGCAAACTTTACCCGGATTTTGCAGGGGTAGAGATGGGGATGGCTGAAAAAATGGCTCTCAGGGCACTTTCAGCCGCTACGGGACTTCCTCTGGAGAAAGTGGAGAGGGAATTAAGGAGCAAGGGGGATATAGGCACTGCTGCCGAAAATCTGCTGAAGGCAAAAAAGCAGGCAACACTTTCTGAAAAGGAACTTCTGGTACGGGATGTTTATGATGTTCTTGATAAGATAGCAAGAATAACGGGAGCGGGAAGTGTCGAGGCTAAGGTGAGAGCACTCTCCGGGCTGCTTGCGGACGCAAAGCCCGTGGAGGCAAAATATATTATGCGCACGGTCACAGGAAAAATGAGACTGGGTATAGCAGATATGACGATCCTCGAAGCCCTGGCCCGGGCGTTCGCAGGTAAGGAAGCCAGGAAAGTTATAGAGAGAGCTTATAACCTTACATCCGACCTTGGGGATGTTGCCAGGACGCTGTGCACAGATGGTATAGAAGGCATAAAAAAATATCACGTCAAGACAGGAAGACCTGCCAGGATGATGCTGGCACAGCGCCTTGAAAGCGCGCAGGAGATCCTTGAGAAGCTCGGGAAAGCGATATGCGAGTGGAAGTACGATGGCGAGAGAATCCAGATCCATAAGCAGGGGAATAAAATATCGATGTTCTCAAGAAGGCTTGAGAACATCACAGGACAGTATCCTGATGTAGCAGACCTTGCGAGGAAGAACATCAAGGCAGACAGGGCTATAGTAGAGGGGGAGTGCGTCGCTGTTGATACCGATACCGGAGCTATGCTCCCGTTCCAGGTATTGATGCACCGCAGGCGAAAATACGGGATTGAGAAAGCTGCTAAGGAATTCCCCGCTCACATGTACCTTTTTGACGCACTGCTTATTGAGAACGATGACCTGACCCAGATGTCGCTACTTGAACGCAGGGAAATATTGAAGAAATCAATAAAAGAGACTAACGGGTTCAAACTGGCGCAATCCCTGATCTCGGATGATGTCAGGGAGATTGAGGCGTTCTTTGAGAGCGCTATAGAGAGCGGGTGCGAAGGGCTTATATTGAAAAGCGGTGCATCGGGTTATCAGGCAGGAGCCAGGAGCTGGCTCTGGATAAAACTCAAGCGCAGCTACCAGTCTAAGATGATCGAACCGATAGATGTAGTGATAGTAGGTGCGCTTATGGGCAGGGGCAGGAGGTCGGGAAGCTATGGAGCACTTCTGGTATCTGTTTATGACTCTGAAAGGGATGTTTTCCCCACAATAACCAAAGCGGGAAGCGGCTTTACTGACGAAGACCTGAAGAACCTGCCTGAACTCCTGTCACCTTATGAACTCAAGCACAGGCATGCAAGGGTTGAGAGCAAACTTGAAGCTAATGTCTGGTTCACTCCTGCTGTTGTAATTGAGGTGATAGGGGATGAACTTACTTTAAGTCCGATACATATGTGTGCATACAACCGTATAAGAAAGGATGCCGGCATAGCTGTCAGGTTCCCCAGGTTCACGCACAGGTGGAGGAAGGATAAGGCACCGGAAGATGCTACTAATGTGGAGGAGATCGTTGATATGTACAGAGCTCAGTTGAAACGAATCGCTGAGTAAGAGTACCAGGAAGATTCACCTATCGAACTCGTAGTGATCGGGCCATCTCTCCGGCGGCATGGGCGGAGGAAATTGCGGGTGCTCTCCCGGTATGACGTGAACCTTTCTTTCTTCCTTTTTCCTCAGCGCGCCAAGACCTAACCTTATCAGGGCGATGATAGCCTCTTCCTTTCTCATGTAGGTTCCCTGGGATACCAGGTTCCCTATGCTTATCTCTAAATCCGAGGGGATATTGATTGTAATTTCTCCCATGATTCTAATTTGACCTTTCTCTGCTTAATCATTTTGCTCTTTTGAAGGCAAGTTTTTTCAACTTACAAACCGAAAGGAGAATCATGCCAAATATTGCCAGACGCGACCAGAGCCTCTGTACTTTCTGCGGCGCCTGCAGGAACAGTGTAGCATGCCCGGCGGGCGAAGTTCTGGGCAGCGGTTGCATCGGATGCGGAGCCTGTGTGCTTGTCTGCTCCGGCTCGGCTATACATTTAATCGAGGATAGCGGCAAGAGAAAGAAGCTCCGCATAAATATCGATGGTAAGAGTTTCTCTGTACCTGAAAGGATCACTCTTAAGGATGCCCTTGGATTGGCAGGTATTTCTTTTTCTCATGAAGATGCCCCCTGCGGCGTGGGCGGCTGCTGGTGCTGCGCCGTGCTGGCGAATGGATATCCGGTGCCGGCATGCGTTACCTGTGTGAGGGATGGCATGATTATCGATACGCAGGCAGAGATAGAGCCGAGGCGGGTGGTTACTGGCTTTGGACCGCATATGGTGGGAGGCGTAGGAACACCTATAGACATCAGAAATTACGCTTATCCTGTAGAGGTAGCATGCTTTACCCACGGCTGCAATTTAAGATGCCCCCAGTGCCAGAACCATGTCATGGCATTCACCGGCGGCTTGGGCTTGATTACCGCCCCGCCTTTAGAAGAAATCTGGAGCAGCCAGCCGTGAGAGATGATAGAGATCAAGGAGATGCTTAGGATCTGTGCGTAAATAACTTACCCA
>NZ_FZMP01000104.1 GCF_900196725.1 Candidatus Methanoperedens nitratireducens
TTACCAAAATCGTCGAAATTCAGGTATAAAGTAAAGAATAGATTACTCGAAGGTGCTTTCTGAAGTGAGGGCTTTGCTCGCCGAATCTATTCGAGACGTTGTTCGGAGTCAAGGGTGCACGTGGGGAAATTGACCGAAGATACAAAAACAAAAATCTCAAGCCGTTTTTTATTTCCCTTTTACTTGTCGCTTCAAAGTTCCCGTCTAATAAATCAGGAAGCCATGATGGGGATTTTTTCAATCTTCTTTTATAATTTTTCAAGTCAATTTCTGTGTTGCTGTTGAAAACGTATCTTACAAATATGAATGATTTACCATCAAATCCAATACCTAACTTTGTAGAAAGATGCTTTTTAAAATCTTCAAAGCTTTTGGATTCGTCCAAGCCTATTGATAAAAGGTACTCTATAAGCCCCCCCCTTTCCTTTTCTTCCTTCGATTGCTTCTTCAATACCTGCTTTGCTATCGAAATAGGCGAGCCTCTTAAACTCAAGAATTATGTTATCAAATAAAGAATCGATTCTTCCTCCAGTAAGAACTATTTTTTCGTTTTGTATTTTGATATTAACTCCCATCTCTTTTGTTAATTCTTTCAAGAAATTGTATGTCGCAAGCCTGATATCTTCTTCTCCTGTTGCTCCACGAAGCTCATCTTTTAGTGAAGCAGTGTATCTTTCTGCCTTCTCCCTCCCTATAACAAGAATGTCATCATTAAACGGATTTTTCCTTGCGCCTGCAATCAGTTTTTGCACCATATCTCTCGAACCCTTTCGACCAAAGCCAATTGTAATCATAATCATTATGATGATGTTAGTAATACTTTTATTTGAAGTAATTTATAAAGCTTTGCATCTATATGGTCATAATGACATTCCATTTTTTAGCACTCAAAGACCTTTGTAGCAACCGAATTTTGACAGCAACTCCAAACAACCGGAGCAACCGAAGACTTGACAGAGCCAAAATCAGCAACATATTTATAGAACTGCAAACATGAATAACCCGAAACTTTACAGTTTCATAAAATTTTTAAAAAAAAATCATTTGTGAGGTGAGTCTATGCAGATAAAACCATTAGGAAAGAGGGTTCTAATCAAACCTGTAAAAGAGGCTGAAAGAACTGCGAGCGGGATCTACATTCCCGAGACCGCGAAGGAAAAGAAAAAACAGGGAATCGTGGTTGAATTAGGCAATGTCGAAGAGAAGGAACTGCCTGTCAAGAAGGGAGACACGATATTATACGCCGGGTACAGCTCGGAAGAACTGGAAGTGGATGGGGAAAAATACCTCATTCTGGATATAAAGGATGTTATAGCAAAGATAGTGTAGGTGGAAACTATGGCAAAACAACTAATATTTAACGATGATGCAAGGCACGCCCTCCTGAAAGGGGTGGACCAGCTCGCCAATACCGTAAAGATAACACTTGGACCGAAGGGAAGGTACGTTGTCCTGTCAAAGAGCTACGGCAGCCCGACGATCTCCAACGACGGTGTCACCATAGCCAAAGAGATAGACCTGAAAGATCCCTACGAGGATATGGGAGCAAAACTGGTGAAAGAAGTGGCGACAAGGACGCAGGACGTGGCGGGTGACGGCACAACAACAGCCACTCTGCTTGCCCAGGCTATCCTGCACAATGGCATGAAGAACATTACAGTGGGAGCAAACCCAATTGAAATAAAACGCGGCATCGACAGAGCGACCGAGACGGTGGTAAAAGCCATCAAGAGCACAAGCGAGGAAGTCAAAACCAAAGAAAAGATAACGCAGGTAGCTACCATCTCAGCGAACAACGACGAGATAATAGGTAACCTGATTTCGGATGCCATGGACAAAGTCGGAGCCACGGGCGTCATAACGGTCGAAGAAGCAAAATCCATGGATACGACGCTGGAAGTGGTGGAAGGGATGCAACTGGATAAAGGCTACATCTCACCGTACATGGCTACGGACAAGGAAGGGATGGAAGCCGTACTTGAGAACACGCTAATCCTTCTGTACGACAAGAAGGTAAGTTCAATGAAAGAATTCCTCCCTGTCCTTGAGGCTGTGGTGAAAGAGAATAGACCGCTTCTTATCATCGCTGAGGATGTGGAAGGCGAAGCGCTGGCAACTATCGTGCTCAACATTATCCGCGGTGCCCTGAAAGTATGTGCGATCAAAGCGCCGGGCTTCGGCGATGAGCGCAAGGAAATACTGGAGGACATCGCCGTCATTACAGGCGGAAAGGTCATAAGCGAAGAGCTTGGCATGAAACTTGAGAATACAAAGCTCTCCGACCTGGGAAGCGCAAAGAAGGTCAGGGTGACCAAGGATAAGACCATCATCATCGAAGGTGAAGGCAAAACGGAGGACATACAGAGGCGAATCTCGATCATCGAAGGACGCGTCAAGCTTGAGGAGTCGGATTACAAAAAGAACGATCTTAAGAAGCGGCTTGGCAAGCTGTCGGGCGGCGTCGCGGTGGTAAACGTGGGTGCGGCTACCGAGACCGAGCTTAAGGAAAAGAAGATGCGTATAGACGATGCCCTGAACGCCACAAAAGCTGCTATAGAAGAAGGCGTGGTTGCAGGCGGAGGGATAGCCCTGCTGAGGGCTGCAAAAGAACTGGATAATCTCACCCTTGAGGGCGACCAGATGATAGGCGTGGATATCATCAGGAAAGCCATAGAAGAGCCGCTTAAGCAGATAGCTGCGAATGCAGGCAAAGAGGGTTCTGTTGTTATCGAGAAATTAAAAGCGGAATCAAATCCCAACATTGGCTACGATGCAAAGACGGATGCCTATACGGATATGATAGAAGCAGGCATCATCGATCCTGTAAAAGTTGTACGCACCGCGCTCCAGAATGCAGCCAGCATAGCAGGTCTGATGCTGACAACCGAGGCGCTCGTTGCAGATATTCCCGAAAAGAAGAGCGAGATGCCGATGCAGATGCCGGGACCTGAGAGCTATATGATGTAATAGCTCTTTTTTATTTTTTATATTTGGTTACCCCTGCGAGTACGCATATCAGCGATACAGGGGATGGGTTGCCCGTTCCAGGGATGTCTCCGAGGGGTCAAGTGTCAGTGCCACGAAAAAAATCTCCTGGTCGCATCTGCCTATATGTTCGCAATCCAGGCATGATGCCGTGAAAACCGGGCACATGGAAGGACTGTCGGCATACATGCATGGTCTTTCCTCTCCGCAGGCAAAGTAACCATTAAAGCCGATTTCGCACATATCATGGTTGGCATCATGGATCTCCTCATGAACCCTGTAGTCACATTCTCTGATGACCGATGCCTTTGGACATGCCTCCGGGTAAGGTATGTGTTTAACCCCATCTATGACTACGTGAGTATTGAGGATTTCATCAAACCTCATCCTGATATTCTTATGCTGAACTTATCTTAAACATAGCGGGGATTGTTCTTCAATAGTTTCTTTAATAACCTGCTCTCCATCGTCGCGCCTGCTTGACCCATGACGTATTCTTCCGTTTGAAGATGTCTTAAATTGCGAAAACAGACTACAATACTGCCTGAAGTCCGATAATTTTTTATCTTGATAAGATAATACTTATCCGTTCAGTCACGATAAATCTTTATAATTATGGTTGAAGTAAAGAGGCTATTGGACTATAACTTATCAAGGAATCATAATACATGACGAAAAATTTTATAAACTCTCGTAATTTATATAATATGCTACCTGAATTCTTCGTAAGCTTTATTAATGAGATTGGACATATCAGAATTTCAGTGAGAACATTGTTAGAGGGGCATTTATTTTACAATGGATAGATTGAATTTATTATGGTTTATAGAAAGTCTTAAATACTAATATGTTTAAAAATACTTTTCGGAGGATGAATCTTGAAGTATTGTGTTGATTGCAGATACTTCTCAACAAAAGTAAAAGGAAGTAATAGAGAGCAATACGACGGTTCCTGTACCCTGATTAAGAAAAATGTGTACGAGACCAACCGTGGATGCAAAGAATTCAGGGAAGAGCGCCTTTAGACCCTTTTAGACGCAATTGATTCAGCTTCTGGCAATTGCTGTTTTTGTATTGACCTATACACTGATAGTCATAAAGCCGAAAAGGATCAATGAAGCCCACGCTGCTCTAATCGGTGCAGGTCTCACGATAATTTTTTTGTTAAAACCACATCAAGTACTGGAAGCGCTGGGTATCTCCACTATAGAAGTGCCCCTGCCTCTTGTGACAACATGGAATGTCGTCATTATCCTCGCGATGCTGATGGTGATATCAACCTTTCTTGATGATTACGGGTTCTTTGAATACTGCGCATCCCGTGCGATACACGCATCAAAAAACAACGGAGAGAAGCTTTTCCTGTATACGTTCCTTGTTGTCTCCCTGATATCGCTCTTTGCGGGCAACGACGTGGTTATCCTGACCACAACTCCCATAATCCTGATTTATTGCAGGAACGCGGGGATAAATCCCAAGCCTTACATGTACATGTCCTTCTTTGCTGCCAATACCTTTTCAATGCCCCTGTATATCGGGAATCTTACCAATATCCTTATCGGGGACAGCTTCAAGCTCGATTATTTCGGGTTCACGAAGTATATGTTCTTTCCCACCCTCGCGGCAGCTCTTGTGAATTATCATCTGATAAAGTACATTTTCAGGAAGCAGATACCCGGAAGTTTCAAATCCACCGGTAATGGCAGGGTGCAGTTAAAGAATAAATCTTTTATCGCTCTTGGTCTTGCAGTGCTGCTCGGGGTCATCGTTCTGGGAGGCGTTGCGAATTACATGAAAATACCTCTTTCGGTAGTGACTTTGATCGGCGCTCTTATCCTGATAATTGCCGAGCGCCGCGCTGTTTACAGGTTGAAACGGGTCTCATGGAACGTAGTCCTTTTTGTTATCGGTCTTTTCATCGTTGTAAAAGGTCTTGAGGTGGGTGATGTCTCAGGTTTTGCCGGGGATTTGATATTTGCGAAAATAAGCGATAATGTTATGGTAGCCATATTCTCGGTATCATTGTTATCTGCGTTCCTGTGCAATCTTATCAATAATATCCCTATGACAGCCATGATGCTTTCGATTGTCCAGCACGCGAGTTTGCCTGCACAGATGAATACGGCAATGGCATACTCGCTCGTCATTGGTTCAAACCTGGGTGCCAATTTCACTACCTTTGGAGCGCTTGCCGGAATCCTCTGGCTTGAGAGCGCGCGCAGATACGGCTGGAGTACGACTATGACAGAAATTCTGAAGATAGGGTTGTTCGTAACTCCCATAGCTATCCTGGGCGCGAGTGTGGTTCTGGGGCTTGAGATGCTGATATAGTGATTATAGTGCATCCTGGATGAGACCCAAACCAGCTTTGTTAAATAAGAAGGGTTAAAATCCCTAATTCAAACATTCCCTGAATAACCCAAGTTTTACCCTTGGTTATGACA
>NZ_FZMP01000063.1 GCF_900196725.1 Candidatus Methanoperedens nitratireducens
AGTATTGAATCATTGTAATGTTAATTTGGAATCTTTATACTAGTCTTTACAGCATACATGGTTCAGGACTATCAGGCTTGAAGAGTATTTCGCTTCATACTCATGCCCGTTCGCCCTGAGGAGTGATAAATAATAATCCCTGATCCTCTGTATTGCTTTTTCGTCTTTATAATCATGATATATGTTCAGGTTACTGTCGAATATTTCTATTTTATCCACGATCAGCAGGGATTCATGGACTTTCTTTAACAATTTTAAAAAATCCGCAAGGGGAATGCTTGAAATGTGTTTTTTCGACAGTGATTCGAAAATCCCGGCATCTATTATGGAATTGCCTGCAAGCAGTTCTTCAAAGTAGTCCCGGTACATGGAGACCATATTGTAGTTTACAGATTTGTAAAGCTCAACAAGGTTTCTCCAGAAATCCTGTTTTGACCTGAATTCCTCCATGGTGTTTTTCAAGTACCCGAAATGCCTCATCGCAGCAAGCGGTTGCGCGCCTTCTTCCCTGGGCTTTAGATCAATCCGGATAGTACTTGCCCTTTTATGAACGACGTCGATATCAAGACCCTTGTTGTAAACCAGGAACATCACCACAAGCTGGGCAAGGAATTCCCTTAAATTCTCATTATCGCCTGAGACCGTGATGGTCGCTGTCACAGGATTAATGTTATCCATGCTGAATATGGAAACCTTGCAGTTCCAGCCCGATTCGCTGCTGGTATCGTTTATCTGTTTATCAAGCTCGGATATTGTCTTGATTTTTAATGGGTCAAGTATCTCATCGAGTATTTCCTTATCAAGCGGCATGCCTCTAGTATATTTTATCATCCATATGAACATCGGATTGCTAAGCAGCACGTTTTTCCCCGTCTCTATGGATTTTTCCCTCACTGTTAGTTCTTTTTTATCTGCACCGATGCTTGATACCGCTTTTTCTACGGTGCCGTACCTGTGCAGTGCAGCTTCGCTGATATCGATAGCATCCCGGATTGCAGCGCTCAGGTTACCGTTATGTTTTCTGGTCAGCGGCTCGATTTTTTTAAGATGGGTACTCTCCAGAGAGATGTTTTTTCTAACGACCATACTACTGAAGTAACACTAATTTAGTATCTAATAAATCTTTTTACACCGGCAGTAAGTACTTTCCTTATGATCAACCGTTTAACACTATCGCTCCCCCATTGCTACACATGTATTTTTGCGGACTGCCATCAAGATACTTTATTTTTGGTTTTTATTTCTCCGTGACATTCCCTGTAACATTTTATCCTACTACGGTAGTACTGGAACATCACAAAGCGCACTGGTTCTTATTCGATGCAATACAGTACTATTATAGTAATACTTGGCTCACAACTGATTATTTAACAGTGCTATTATGAAGTAGATACATGATGATACGATGTTGGGGAGGAAGATAGGCAGGTTGGGGAGGGGTGGTATCATCATTACTCTCCTCTTCTTAATTCCTTTTTAGGTTGCATATTATTTTATATTATCGGCGTCGTAATATGACCTGATTTGATGCCCGGAAAAAAGACTGATATCCGGGTGTCAAAAGGAATGAACAATGGCCAGCAGAATCGAAGTCTGTTTTAAAAAAGGAATGAGGGACTCACTCGGCGAAAGTATCAGGAAGAGAATAGTTGAAGACCTGCATATTAAAGTGGAATCCGTAAGGACCATAGATGTTTATACATTTGACCCTGAACTTCCCCCGGCAGAGTTAAAGCTTCTCGGGGATAAGGTTTTTGCCGACCCTGTGATACAGGTTTTTTCAGATAAGCCCCTGGCTGACAGGTTTTCATGGCTGATAGAGGTCGGATTCAAGCCCGGCGTAACAGATAATGTCGGATCTACCGCAAAAAAAGCATCTGAAGATGTGCTTAAGACCACGCTGAGAGGCGTGTATTTCTCAAAACAATATCTCCTTAACGGGGATATCACAGAAAGAGATGCCGGGCGCATCGCCGGGGGTCTGCTTGCCAATAATCTCATCGAGCGGTGGGAGATAACCAGCATCAAGAGCTGGGATAAAGAAAAAGGGATAAATCTTCCGCTCCCGGTCGTCCGCGGAAAGCATACACCTTCTATCCTGACCCTTGACCTTGATGTCAGCGATGAAGAATTAAAGGAAATAAGCAGGGTGAGGCTTCTTGCTCTTGATATTAATGAGATGAAAGCGATCCGCGGATATTTCAATGCTCCCGAAGTGAGAAAGGAACGAGGAAAACTTGACCTATCCCTGCCAACGGATGTGGAGATCGAAGTACTGGCGCAGACATGGTCGGAGCACTGCAAACATAAGATATTCAACAGCCTGATAACCTACACCGATGACAAAGGTACGAAGACCATTAACTCGCTTTTCAATACATTTATAAAACGCGCGACCCGGGAAATAAACAAACCATGGCTTGTCTCTGTTTTTACGGACAATGCAGGTGTGATAAAATTCAACGATGATCATAACCTCGTTATGAAAGTGGAGACGCACAATACACCCTCCGCGCTTGACCCTTACGGCGGCGCCATCACCGGTATCGTGGGCGTTAACCGCGACCCTCTCGGTACAGGTATGGGCGCCCGGTTGATATTTAATACCGATATTTTCTGCTTCGCCTCGCCGTTCTATGATAAAGAGCTACCGCCGCGCCTGCTTCATCCGAAAAGGATATTTGAGGGCGTGCGCCGCGGCGTGGAACACGGCGGGAATAAAAGCGGCATTCCCACCGTGAACGGCTGCATAGTCTTTGATGAGCGGTATCTTGGCAAGCCGCTCGTGTACTGCGGCACAGGCGGGATTATGCCCGCGATAATAAACGGAAAACCCTCTCACATCAAAGAAATATATCCCGGAGACCTTATTGTAATGACCGGCGGCAGGATAGGAAAAGACGGCATACACGGTGCTACCTTCTCGTCCCTTGAACTGGATGAAGATTCGCCCGTCACCGCGGTACAGATAGGAGACCCCATAACCCAGAAGAAGATGCTTGACTTCCTGCTTGAGGCAAGGGACAAAGGATTGTATAACGCCATCACGGACAACGGCGCAGGCGGTTTATCCTCCTCTGTGGGAGAGATGGCGCAGCTTTCGGGAGGATGCGTCATAGCCCTTGAAAAATGCCCGCTGAAATATGCAGGTCTTGACCCCTGGGAAATCCTGCTCTCCGAGTCGCAGGAAAGAATGACGCTTGCTGTCTCGCCTGAGAAGATTGATGAATTCCTCGCGCTTGCAAAATTAAGGGATGTGGAAGCTACGGTGGTCGGAACTTTTACTGACAGCGGGAAGTTCCATGCAATGTACGGCGATAAGACCGTGGCTTATCTGGATATGGACTTCCTGCACAAAGGGCTCCCCACGATGAGGCTCAACGCGCGCTGGGAACCACGGAAGTTCGAAGAACCCGTACTCGGAGCCGTGGATATGACCGCTGCCCTTAAAACACTTCTTTCGCGCCTTAATATCTGCTCAAAGGAGTACGTTATCCGCCAGTATGACCACGAGGTACAGGCAGGTTCGGTAGTAAAGCCCCTTACCGGCGACGGTCCGAGCGACGCCGCAGTCATCAGACCCCTGCTTGACAGCATGGAAGGCGTTGTTGTGGCGAACGGCATCTGCCCGCGATACGGGGACATTGATACTTATCACATGACAGCATGCGCTATAGACGAAGCTATCCGCAACCATGTGTCTGTAGGAGGTTCATTAGATCATGTGGCAGGTCTTGATAACTTCTGCTGGTGCGATCCTGTTAAGTCGGATAAGACACCGGATGGAGAATTTAAACTGGCGCAACTGGTAAGGGCGAACATGGCACTGTACGATTATACAAAAGCCTACGGGGTGCCCTGCATATCCGGAAAGGACAGCATGAAGAACGATTACCAGATAGGCGGCAGGAAAATCTCAATCCCTCCCACGGTTCTTTTCTCGACCATAGGCAAGATAGGGGATGTAAGGCGCGCTGTTACGATGGACATAAAAAGACCGGACGACAGGGTTTACATCCTGGGCATGACAAAAGACGAACTCGGCGGCTCAGAGTATTTCGCATCGCTTGGGTTTATCGGAAATGATGTGCCAAAAGTGAACGCCGCATCAGCAAAGAAGCTCTATTCCGCCCTTGAAAAAGCCATTCATGAAGGCATTGTCGCCTCATGCCACGACTGCTCGGACGGAGGGCTGGGGGTGGCGCTGGCTGAGAGCGCGTTCTCAGGCGACCTGGGCATGACCGTTGAGCTTACGAAAGTTCCAGTCGAGAACATAAAGCACGCCGACACGATACTGTTCTCCGAATCCCAGAGCCGCTTCGTGGTGACGGTGGCGCCTGATAATGTAGAGAGGTTCGAGGAACTTATGAAAGGCAATGTGTTCGCGGATATCGGCGCGGTCACATTGCAGAAGGATTTTACGGTAATGGATGGCGAGAAAGTGGTGCTGGGCGCGGGGATTGATGAGCTTAAGGAGGCGTGGCAGAGGACGTTAAGGTGGTAGGTACTTTGGAATTTTTGGAGAAGACTCTTATTTAGGAAAAATATGATCGACGGACTTAACCAATTTTATAATGATAACTCTAATTTAATAAATTTAATCTCTATCTTATTTGGTATTGCTGGTACTGTTATAGGTATCATTACTTGGCGTGATAGTAAAAAATCAAAAAAGAGTTATGAATATTTGTTTGAGCTAGTATATAGTCAATCATACTAATTTTGCCCGAATAGAACTGGGAAATATTTTGACAACAAACCTTTTGGTGTCTGTATAGCTGCTATCCCCTCAGCAACAGCAGAATTTAGCTTTCTTTTCACCATAATGATTTTGTTGTGAATCTCTTTCTTAAAGGGTCTCCACTCTTGTTCTATCGGATTTAAATCTGAGCTATATCTGGGAAAATTTACCAATTTAATGTTCTTCCCTTGCCCACGAAGCTTATAGATGTGTTCTCTGACAATGTCTCCTCTATGATATTTGGCGTTATCGACCAGAAGCATGAACACCTGATACTCCGGGTAATTTTCAACAACCTTATCCAGATGCCGACAAAACGTTTCCCTATTTGCCTTGATTTTTGGTTTTTCGTCTTTAGGGCAAACCACACGAATAGAAGGAAACTTGACTTGAACGTGTGTCTCATCCTGAGTAAATTTCATCGCATACGAACTTATTGCTGCAATTTTATGGAAAATTGAGAAATATCAAATCGGCATTAGCTATGAGGATCTAATTGATGAAGCATTCAAGATTTATGAAGTTGAATTCACATCGAAA
>NZ_FZMP01000119.1 GCF_900196725.1 Candidatus Methanoperedens nitratireducens
AAAAGTCTCTGAAATCTCTTACTATTAGACAACTTGATGAAAAGGATGAAGAAATTGCAGACGATCTTATCTCTTTAGGCATGAGCAGACCTATTGCCAGAGTTCTAAGCTATCTTAAACATGTGGATGAGGCTACGACCATGGACATTGAGAGAGGCACAGGATTACGCCAGCCTGAAGTGAGCATAGCAATGAAGCAGTTGAAAGAGTATGACTGGATAAACGAAAAAGAAGAGAAGAAGCCAGGGAAAGGCAGGCCGTATCGGATATACTCACTCAAAGTCAAATTTAATAATATCATCACTCAGATTGAAAAGCAAAAGAAAAAGGCTTTCGCTGATGTGGTATTTAAAATTCAACGATTGAATGTGTTGGGGAAAACTACACCTGTTGGATAATAATATTCAAATTGAAACTAAAGCAAGAGAAGCATTCGCTTCTATTACCTATTCCCGACTTCGAACCACTCTTTGAAACTACTCTTCTTTAGTTCATCAACGGTGGCTATTTTTACCGCTAAGCCCTTGTCTGGCTTGTCTTTCCGCGAGGTAGCTGGTTACTGGTTTTCTTATTCCTTGAAAATTAACAAAAAATATTCGATTTTGTACCACAGACTTTAATAGATTTTTTAAATTCAACCGATAACTTTATAACGACAAGTATGATAACATCTTATTAATTCATTATGACCATAATGAAGGTGAATTAAAATGAATAAGGATAGGAAAGCTAAGGACGATGATTATCCACGGGCCTTTATCTGCACATTCTGCAAACAGGAATTTGCATCAATGGGCTCTGTGTTCAATCACATGAACGATATGCATGGCTTTGCTCGTAAAAGCACATAAAATTATTAAAACTGAAATTTGACTCAAAAGCGTATATGCTGATCAGTAGAGCTTAGCCAATGGCTTAGGGTGGGCGTTGGTGAGTACCTTAATACCTTTGATTTCAGAGCATTAATTCAGGCATCCTTACTTATTCCTCACCTCAAACCAATCCTTGAAGCTGCTTTTCTTTAGTTCATCAATGGTGGCTACATTAACAATCAGACTCTATCTCATCATTGAATGAAGCTTCTTGCTGCAATTTTTACCAGTTTCTGGCTTATTAGAGCAGAAAAGGAGAGTATATTTCAGTACGCGATATGAGGTGAATATAACTCTCCTATGATTATCTATTTTATCAAACTATCTTATACGTTCACTTGTTTGCCCTGATAGATATGCTTGTAAAAATTCCTATGGTAACGGATTATTCCTCACCTCAAACCAATCATTAAAAATGCTCTGAATCAGTTCATCAATGGTGGCTGCTTAAATCCATAATCAGACTCTAGATCATAATTAAGTGGGAATCTCTCTATAACTTTGCCAGTCTTCAAGTTTAGAGTCCATTATCAATGTGCAATGAACCGTTAGTAGGTGTCTAAAGATGATTAAAATTTATCGTAAAATTAATTTTACAAAAGTTTTATGTAATGAAAAATAAATTATAGAATGGAGCGGCATAAAATGATAACATCTGGATTATTAAAAAGCTCAAAGTGTCAGTTTACAAATAAAAACACCCACTTTGAGCCATGGTGGGATTTTGCATGAAATACCTATTTGGGGATTCGATAGAATTCCCCCAGCAAAAAGATTTCCTTGCACTGCTAGATAATTTTATCGAAACCAGCATTAAAGCAACAACCCTCGAGAATACTGTTTTTGATTTAAAAGAGACCATCAGGGACAGGCGCAGGCTTAAGACCTCTGTTTTGGATGAAATGGATAACTTTCTCTTAACCGTTGATACAGCAATTTCAGAAGCGGTTGCAAGAAGCAAAGAGCAGGAAACAATTGTTAAGTATGCAGAAAAGAGCAGAGAGTTTCTAAAAAAATTCATAGAGGATGGCGAGACAAAGTTTTCAGATGAAGTATTCCAAGGAATAGCAGATTTTGAGAAAAAAGTAGATGAAACCGATGAAAAGACACGAAAAATTCTGGAATCATTTTTTATCCTGGATCCTATACCTATAATTAATAAAAAATATACGGTTAAGGCGGCAAAAGAAGGTTATTCTGCAAAAGTACAGGTCGACTATGAAGGTAACATTTCGAGCGTATTTAATATTGCATCCTCGGAAATTCCTTTCTGGCACAGGCATGTTAAAGCCCGTGATTTTATAAAAGGCGTTGAGATTCCGGCAAGGATGAAAAAACCAATTCTTAAGAAGGAGCTGGTGCCTGATATTGTGAACATAGATGATTATTATCTCAGCGACCTCGTCCTTTCAGGAAAAGAGATTGAAGTCGTTTTCAGGAAAAGACTTGATATCTCAGTCGAACGGTTCAGATTAAAAATGAATTTTATGGGCGAATTCGCAGCCGAGGTTTATCATGCTGAAGAAAATGACACTGAAAAAAATATTCAGGCAATCCCAAAATTGAAAGACGCACTTACGATCCTTAGACTTCGCGAGTTGGGAGAAAAAATTGTTGAACAAACAAACGCTCTCTATCCAAGGAAACAACGGTTAGAGTCTCTTTATCTAGGCGGCAAAGATGTACTTGAAGAAAATCTCGTCTTTGAACTTATGCAAAAGGTTGCAGAGATTTTCGCCCCCACCGTTGCTGAGATAAAAAAACACAGTCCTTCGGAAGAAGAACTTTCTCTCAAATTAGAGGATGAGAAGGGGATAAGAAGCGAGATATATCTGAGAAAATCAACGGTTAGAGAGAAGCTAAAAGCAATAAATGAAAAGGGTGATAGATTGTTCGCGGCTCTGAATATACCATAACCTCTTCAATATTTAAGAGCATATCCAAATATTTTTTTCATGGGCCGCAAGTTGCACCCTTCCCTCTTAAAATTATAATACTTGGGTAAGGCATCTTTACTTATTCCCCACCTCGAACCACTCTTTAAAACTGCTTTTCTTTAATTCGTCTATAGTAGCTATTTTTACAACTAAATCCTTGTCCGGCCTATCTTTTCTCAGCCTGAACATTGTTTTCAAGGCAACCTGAATCAGTTTCTTTTTGGCAGTTTCATCGCTGGCTATCTCATAGAGAGTATCAGAGTATTCAAGATTTTTCCTGATGTTTTTTTCAATTTGATCTTTTGTTGTGCGGTGCTCAATCTCGATTCTTAAGATCTGGCCGTCCTTTTCTGCTACAAGGTCGGTATAGCCTCTCTCGCTGATATTTAAGTCAGTTGCAATTGCGTCTTCTTTCTTTACCCTGTAGCCTTCAGGCTCTAACCAGTTTTTAATAAGTTCCAAAGAAACTGCTTTTCCGAGTTTTCCTCCGCCTCCAAGCTCGTTAATTGCCCGGTCAGAGGGGATGCTGAATTTCTCGGCAAAAGCCATCTCTCCCCATTGGGAAAGCCAGTAATAGGAGCTTCTTCCTCTTTTTACAAATTCAACTAAACCTTTGCCCTCCGGAGGAAGCTTCGACAGCTCGTAAAACTTAGTCTTGAATTCAGAGTAATGGCAGGTTGAATCTCCCAGGCTTTTCAGCTTCTTATTAGCTTCTATAAAGATATCCGAAGCCTGGTAGCTTCCTGTGCCGATTGCCCAGAGCATTGCTTTTTCTAGAGGGATAAGGGAAGCGGTAATTTCTTCCAATGTCTTTGATTTTGTTTTTTCTTCGGTCTTTGGCTTTGCTATCTCTTCTGGTTTTGCTATTTCTTCGGATTTGAGTTTTTCGTCTTTCTCCTTCGCTTCTTCCAGTAGCGGCTTTATTCGTGGTCTAAGATACTTAAGCCCAAAGTGATGGTTCTCAAGAATCTCATCGTACGTTTCTTTACTAACCTTGGCCAGTTTATGGGCAGGGACAATTGTTTCGGTTTGGAGCGGGATTATTCCGCCTTCTATCTTGTGCTTGATATAGAAAAACCTGCTTGGCAAGGACTGGAGCTCCTGAAAGTACTTTTCCCATTCTTCCTGGTAGGAGTAGAAATCAACATCATCTGACTCTGAAGAAATTGAATAGGATTTGACTTCCGTGCCCGTCGTTTCAAAAAACTCCTTGGCCATTATTTCCGTATCTTTTCTGGAAATTCTGAAACAAGCCTGGATTCCGCAGTTAGTGAGGATTGAATCCTGCAAATCCTCTGGCAGTTGAGAGAGGTTCTGGTGAGCGAGTATCAGGGATAAGCCGTATTTTCTGGCTTCTGAAAGAAGCTCAATAAAGGTTTTGGTGGCAAAGTTCTGGAATTCATCAATGTATAGGTAGAATTGAGTCCTTTGTTCCTTGGAAATCTCAGAGCGGGAGAAAGCTGCCAGCTTAATCTTTGTCATAAAAAGAGAGCCAATGAGGTCAGCATTTTCTTTTAATCTCCCTCTGTCAAGCTTTAAGAGAAAAATCTGGCTATTATCCATGATTTCCCGTAAGGAAAACGAGGATTTCTTGAAAGAGAACATGTCCCGTATTCTGTCATCGGAGAGGAAGGCGTTGACCTTGTTAAGGGTTGACTCCGTCCATTCATCCCTTGTTTTGGGCGAGAGATTGTCGAAACGGATAAAGTACTGCTTTGTGATAGGGTGTTTTACTTTGTCTAAAGTATTCAGCCTGAAGTCTCCGTCTGTGAGAAACCCGGGCAATTCAACCAAGGTAAGTTCGGCTTCAATGAGGGCAATCAAAGTGTTTCGAAGAAGGTCTTCCATTCTTGCTCCCCAGGAATCATGCCAGATTTTCTTGAAGGCTTCAATAAGCTCGGCTGCTATTTCAGACGAGGAGATTCCTTCGGTTTTCTCTAAGGGATTGAAAGCTACGGTGTATTCCTCGTTGGCAGGGTCAACATAAACTATCCTTTCCCCTGTTTCTTCTTTTGATAAAGAGAGAAGAAGAAAGCCCTTGATTTCCTCTACCAAATCGCCGTGAGGGTCTATAAGCCCGAATCCTTTTTGATTTGAAATATCCTGCCTGATTAAGAATTCCAAGAACTTGGATTTTCCAGTACCAGAGGCCCCAACCACGTAGAGATGAGTACGCCTATCCTCCTCCTTGATCTTTGCCATTTGCATTTCGCCTTTGTTCTCGCTCCAGTACCAGCCAAGATCCAAGGCATCCTCTTCTTGAATAACTCTGGGCTCTGTTTTTGGTATCTCAACTATCTCTGTTTTGACTTCTTCTTTTTTACTTCCTTTAAGCCAGTCTAAAAATCCCATTTAGGTTATACCAAGGAATCCTTTTGATTTTCTGTCGATCCTTGAAGTGTCTTGATCAAGAGAGAGCATCAGCTTTACTACTGCATCTAAAATGGAGTAATGGCAGACTGTTGTATAGGCAGTTAAATCTTGGCGATCAAAAACGTCTAAGGATTCCAACGCAAAGGAGGCTACACCAATAAAAGGGATGAATCTTAAAAGAGCGCGCCAGAATGGGAGTCTATAGGTTAAGTACCAGGAAACATCGAGGTTGTTACCATAGTCTCTTGCATTGATAAAAATTTTGTATGGATTTAACCTAAAATTTTTATCAGTAGCAACCAAAAAATTTCTGCTTGTACCTAAGATGCCTCTTATTATGCCTGGTGACATTTCCGCTCTATGAATTTTCAACGAGGGAGCTTTTGAGGATATCATAAAAGCTTCAGCGAATACAAAAATATCCTCTGCCTTTCCGTTTCCTTCTTTAATCATTATACCCCAATTGTCTATTACCTGTTCTACTGCTAAAATCCTTTTCAGGATCAAATAAAGACCTATTCCAATCGAGAGAATTCCCAGGTATGAGAGAATTGTAGATATAGAAGAAGCTCTAAATAAAGAACTAATTAGCAAAAGGAGAATACCAACAACGATGAGAGCCAGGTCTTTTCTCGGTGTTTTATTTCCCCAGCCTTGCATTTTATTTATCTTCCCACCGATACTTTCGGTTTCCTCTTCTTCTATTTCCTCCTCTGCTTCCTCTTCATTATCTTCCTTCTCCTTTATCTTCATCTTAATAGCCAGGGCTTTGCTTTGTCTGATAGGATTATCAGAACTTTCAGAAACTTCACCGGATTTATTCTGGTCATCCACTGTGAGAACCTCGTGGTTATTTAAGGTCTGTTCCTTTTTTAAAACTCCTCTGGGCTTGCTCTGATCAACCTCTACTGGAATCTCCAGGCTGTCTAAGATCTCTTTTTTGCTTGAAGTCCCTGTCGGTTTAAAACCTATATAAATCCCTGCAGCGAGGAAAAGAATTCCGAAAATTGCGAAAAAGGGCGGAATAAGAGAACCTATAGCGAAAAAAAGAACGAACAAACCAATAAAAATTAAGATATTAAAAATCAAGGCATTGCTTTTTGACATTTTATCCTCCTGGCTTTGGACTGTTTTGTTTTTTAATTAAGATGCTCAAGTTGCTTACTATCTGTTTTTCAGTAAGTATTCCCTTTCCGAACATGTTTTTCCACCTCACCTAAGGTACTGGTGTTTAAAAAGAAAGGCTTTATTTAAATAGTTTTTCGTTTTAAAAATTTGAAAAGTGAGAGGCCTCTGTCAAAAACCAGTGGGTCTTTAATCTGCCCTGCAAAGGGAAGGGATGGCTTGAGAGGAGATAAAAATGGGCAATAGGATAAAGTTACCATCTCTTCATTGGTGTAGTTCTATGCCTGAGACTCCTTCAACTTAAGTATATAAATCAATGTCATCTCTCAGAAGGCAAGGATCTCTAGAACTTCTATTGTACCTCATTCCGCTTCCTGGAAGCTCCTACAAGCCATATCCTCGACCCTTACCCCTCCATAGAAAGGGCACTGGTCATAGGCAGGGTCGAACCACATGCATTCTCCACATCTGTTATCATATTCTCTGTTCAGTGACTCACACCCTCAAACTTTAAACTATTCATTTTTTCGTTTAGCTATTTAAAATTTGGGAAGACTACTACTTTCCCCAAAATACACTGGGTGGCATTAAATCATTCTCATGTAAATAATTTTTGGTCAAGCGTTACCCTTATTAATGAAGCTAGCTAAGTAAGCACTGGAGACAGAGGAGAGGATGGAACAAAGGTGGTGGCAACACGTTGCTGAGAATGCGGGGAATCAAGAGCTACTTGAGAGCTTCGGTCAGCGTGCGGCGATGGGCGACTCGTCCGCAAAGGCTGAATTAGAACTTCTAGAGATACAGAGGCAGGAAATAGCTTTTATGCCCCGCAACTGCCTATAGCGGATGTAAGATGTGCCTCCATAACTCAGATGGTAGAGTGCCTAGCTGTTAACTAGGAAGTCACATGGTTCGAACCCTGTTGGCGGCGTTCAAGACGTAATTTTTAGTAGAGCGAGCTACTAAATCGAGCCCGAGCGGAGCGAGGGGGGGAAATATACCATAGATTCGGTCTTCGGGGCATTTGGCAATTCTTATTATTGTAGATATGGAAACAATACGGGGGGAGGGGTAAGAAAGGTAGAGAACGAAAGGTGAAATAAGCTTTCATATTCTTCCATATGGGTATTCAGATTTTCATATTCTTCCATTTTCTTCAATTTTAGGAATAAGCCTTAAAAATTCCTGCGTTGCTCATTTCCCTTGCAAATTTTCTATTGATGATCTTAAGGGGGTAGTACTGCTTTTATCCTATCTTCTAAATCAATTTCCTTATTTTTCTTAAGTCTAAAAGTAAGACCACATTTGGGGCACTGTATCTTCACATGGTCGGGTTTAGCACCAAATACCTTATCATAAGCCTTCTTTCTATCCTCTACTGCAAACTGTAGGTAAATGGCAGTAGTGCCCAAGTCCTCATGTCCCAACTGCTGTTGTAAGGTTCTTAAATCCATTCCATGCTGAATACAATAAATCGCATGTCCATGCCGGAATTTATGGG
This sequence comes from Candidatus Methanoperedens nitratireducens, assembly GCF_900196725.1. Lineage (GTDB taxonomy): Archaea > Halobacteriota > Methanosarcinia > Methanosarcinales > Methanoperedenaceae > Methanoperedens > Methanoperedens nitroreducens_A. Next base: position 7,809 of record NZ_FZMP01000119.1, read on the forward strand.
CAGTAACCCACGATAATCCTACCTTTTCCCTGAGCTTTTCAATGTATAGTTTGGCTCCGTTTTCATTAAGGTTGATAATTTTATCGTTTGGCTTTAATGAATATTTCTTTATATGCTCATGAACCAGGTTCAAGGTATCCAAATCTATTATTACTGTTCTTGGCTTAAGTTCAATAGATTTAACGCTTTTACCGTAAACTGCAATTAGCCTGTCCTTAAAAACAATATCCTTAACCCTGATGCCATGATGCTCTTTTTGCACATAGGTCATAAAATGAGGGCATTTACTATCTGTGCATACCTTATCGTCTCTTATGGCACTCCATTTAGGACATCTGCCTTTTCGTTTGTTATAGAAAAGACATTGCGTAAAAATTCTTTTTGGTGTGCCTACTATCTCAGCAATTCTTGCGCCAGTAAAAAATAATAATCGAATGAACAGAGAATATTCGCCTTTCCTGGCACGTTTCAATACTGCACTGTTCTCATAGTCTTTGGCAGCCTGTTCTAACTTTAAGAAATCTTCGTATGTTACGTAAGCACTCAGATTTTTTATTGCTTCTGATACCATATTGCAGCCTTCTAATGATTTTAAAGGCTGAAAAACAAATCAAACAGCAAAGCTGTCTTTAATAAGTAAAATAAGGCTTATTAAAGGCTATATCGCCTGTCATCGGTGTTATCCTCATGGTGGCGATAACTGTCATATTAGCAGCAGTAATTGCAGCGTTCGTGTTCGGTATAGGCGGTCAGCAGGCTGCCGCACCGACAGCAAGTATAGTATCAGCGAACCAACCAGATACACCAGCGGTTGATATGAAAATACAGCACAAAGGCGGAGATACACTGAAAGGTGGAGACTGGAAGATGTCCGTAGTTGCTGTTGGAGATTCACCAGCGTATATAATTTCAAATTCAACCAGTGTTGGTACGTATGCAGTCGGAAACCAAATAGTAACATCATATCTGACAAACGCTACAGTTACTACCTATACGTTAAATAATAGTGCCTTAGTGACTACCGATACTGGCTTGGCGTATAAGATGGTTTCAGGCCAGAAGTACGATATCAAACTGGTCCACATCCCGTCCAACGCCATGCTGGTTGATGCTGTAGTTGAAGTAAGGTAGGGCAAATTTTTATGCCCTCTTTTTACTTTTTTCGGGGGCAGCTTGGTTTTTATTCTAATAAATTTAAAACAAATTGCACTGCTGTATCTCCTGTAATCGGTACCATACTGATGGTTGCGATCAGCGTGATACTGGCTTCAGTAATCGCTGTATTCGGATTTGGATTTACCGGTGATTTCGGCGGAGCAAGCCCAAAACCACCTACTGCGGCTATTACCGTAGCAAGTGTTCCTGAAACTACCGGGACTATCGATATGAAGATACAGCACAAAAACGGAGATACCTTGAGAGCTGGTGACTGGTGGATATCAATAGTACCAGTCGGGCAGCCACCCGTATACAAGGATTCAAGCACTGTATTCAAAGCCGGAGACCAGATAATCACTACGAATGTGACTGATTATCCCGGTGCTACGTATAATGTGACTAATGCAGTGGTCAACATAACTATTGGCGATGATTCTTCTGCAAGGCTTGTAGCCGGTCAAAAGTACGATGTTAAGATGATCGTCTATCCGTTCAAGAGCATGGTGCTTGATACGGTAGTTGAAGTAAGGTAAGCGGCTCAAGACTTATTGAATATTGCCGGTATGTAAATGAAGCCTTATTTTACTTATATCGTAACTATTCAGATATCCCCCCAATATCCCCTAAAATATTCGGTTTATCATAAAAAATTCAGTTCCGTTCTTTATTCTGCTGTATTAGGAATAAATGGCTTTCCACTTAATGCATCCTGAATAGCATCAATTACCGAAAGTTTGTTCTTTTTCACGGAAGATATGTAACCTCTGATGCGGCAGAACGAATCTGCTCCCTGAGTACTCCGAAACGTGCCGGAAATTTTCTGTTGTACTTTCATCATTCTGACATCTCTTTCTGCTTGATTATTCTCAAATGGAACATCAAAATCATGGATAAACCTGAGAATATCTTCTTTATAACCTATGAACCGATCTAAAAGATTTTTCGGCTTACTCTGGCTCTTTTTCCCACGTTTTTTTGATTGACTTTGAGGTATAATAAGGGATGGATTTTCCTCAATTCCAATTTTAGTTATTTCATCATACCTCTTTTCAAATTGAATGATTTGATCTGGTTCTAAACAGTCGGAAGTTGTCCTTGTTTCGTCCACACAGCTTTTGGCTTCAAGAAGAAGAACTTTCATATCATTTGACCAAAGTTGGTTATAATTCTCATAAATACCTGTTAACTCTCTCGAAAGATGAGAATTACAGAGTGAATGTTTACATCCATATTTAAAATATGGTCTCCAAAAATCATGCACAGCATTACCACTAAAACCAGGAAGAATCTCCATGTCATCCATAGCTTCAGAACCTCTTTTTATATGAGCCATATAATATGTCATTTGACCTGTGCTGGCTACATGAAGCCAGTTGCGTTGCCCATTTATTCTCATTCCAGTTTCATCAAAATGGACAACGGGTGATTGACTCAACAACTTCTTGACTTCATTTTCGAAATATTCCAGTTTCTCAAAACAGATTTTCTCTGCCCTGATCAGAGTGGCTGGGCTTATCATGCTTCCACAAACATCAGATAGTAGCTCACAGCAGCGGTCATAGGGGATAAGTTGATAATCATGCAAATAGACTGCTAAACCCGTTAAGCGAGGACCATACTGAACGGGATATTTGACATCTTCAGGAAAATCAGCTGTATTGATGCAACCACAAGTACATATTTTGACTTCAGCACGGTGTTCTTTGACTCTGATACTTACTGGCGGTATATCAAAAACTTGTCTAATTTCATAATCTTTGACTTTTAGGTCTCTTTGATTTTTACCGCAATTTTTACATTTTTCTATTTTGTAGAGTTCAGTTTCATCAGGATTGTCGACCATTTTTAATGTAGTTCCAATATGACCTTCTTGACCGCCCACTTTCTTACCACTTTTTACTCTTTGACTTTTTGGTTTGGGTTTCTCATAAGCAAAATTATCTGTAGATGGAGGTTTGCTGCTATTTCGGCTGTTTTTGTTAAGTCTTTCCTCCAACGATTTGACACGTTCTTCAAGCTGAACTATTCTCATAGCTTGCTGATCTATGATTTTCTGATTTTCAGCAATAATGCTGTTTATAAGAGTGATTACTGCTTCAGGACCCGCTTCATAAACTGCCAGAATATCTTCACGTTTAATATCTAATTTCAAGATTGAATCACCATATTAACTTAATAATCTTGCAATAGTGTCATAGTATATTGATTTTTCGAAAAATAATTCCAGAGATGATGTTTTAAATTTATTTGATATCATTGACTGGTTAAACAGAAAAAAAGGGTATCTGAATAGTAACTATTTTTTATCACGCCACTTATTTACTTTGTAATCTTTGGAATATGCTTTAGTATTCTCCTTTTAACAAGATATCTTGAGAAAACCCGGAGAATAAAGAGTTACACTAGCATATATGCGACTACTGGAATAATAATTTCAATTGCAGGCATTATTATTCTTGCTCTTTATTCCCAAGGCAGCCTGAGAATTGATATTTTATTATATAGTCTGATGCCAGCAGTGGCAATGACCGGAGTCGTTAAAAGAATATCCCCCGTGATTAAAATGGCATATCTTCGCAGCAGAATATATTCTTTTGCAATCTTTTCATTTGTACTTGATTCGTTTACAACGTACATCGGTGTTGATCTGCTGGGCTACACGAACAAACACCCTTTCAGTTCCTTCCTTCCCTCGATTTTTGGAACAGGAGCTATTTTGATTCCTTTATCCTTGATTTTAATCATGTTGATAATCCTATTTCTTGAAAAAGACTCAAAGGAGGATCACAATAAAGATGAGAAGTATATGTGGGCACTGATATTGATTGTTCTTGGTTTATCTATGGGTGCCAGGAATTTGCTGATGATGATTTTTGGAGTTTAGCCGATGTCCTGTATTTTGTGAAAATATTATAATGGAAAGCGAGCAGTTCTATCCTCAATAAGCACTGTATTCCAGTCAGGATCTCAAGATAGCGGCTGGCGCATATCTATCGTCACAAGGCATGTCGCCAGAGGACTTTGTTTGAGTACAGGCACTGAGTGAGGCAGAATCCTGAACTGATCATGACTTTTTGCCATAATAGGCAGTGCAGATAGAATCCACACCAGGGAGGTACCAATGAGACCGCCAGATTAAAGTAACATGTATTCTAAATATCATCCTTGCGCAGGTGACTTCGCAGGAAATGGTAAGCCGTGTGGGTAAGGCTTACAGCGCACCTTTACAGCCGCCCCACGTTGAAGCCCTGCGCCCTAATCAGCAATACTTTCTTACTCGAGTTTATGTGCTTTATTAATCAAGAGAAGAATCAACAATTTGTCAAGTTACACCTGAGCATAGATAGGTTGACTGGGAGGCATAAACCTGAGCAAAATCATCTTAATATCAGCATTTACAGTGTATCTCCTGTACTTGCCTTCCTGTTTTGATACAATTATATTGTCCTTACTGAGCTGCTGTATATACCAATGTATTGTGCTTTTAGCCAGATGAAATTTCTCTGTGAGTTCTTGATTTGTTACACCCGGATTTTCCAGAATAGCCCACAGAAGCATTCTGCCAGTCTCATTTTTGAGGTGGGCTACTATCATTTGCTCGTTGCCTTTGAAAGTCCCAGAATTCTGGAATAACCGCGTGAATTTTCCCATTTTCTTTAAGATAATTTTGTCTACTAATTTACCCAACTTTACCCCTGCTTATA
>NZ_FZMP01000028.1 GCF_900196725.1 Candidatus Methanoperedens nitratireducens
AAAAAATCTATCGAGACCATGCGTCTTTTTGCCTGATTTTGTAACGACCGTTTCATCACCAGCCAGGATTAAGACATCTCCGGCAACCAGAAAACAATGACGAATCAGGCACCAGTGAACCTTGGACCAGGCAATGGAAGTATTGAAAAACCGTTGAACTGTACGGTAACTACCATTTTTTCCTGCCCAACGGGAAATCCCAAGCATTGTAACTCTACCGGTCATTGATAATAGTCCAGACACAATTACGCTCAACCGGGCTAATGTGGTCTTATTCAGGCAGCTATTTAAACAATTCAGAAATGAGAAAACGTTGAACATTGAATTCTGTATGATGCATCTCAGAATTCATTTTATTCCTACTAATGAGGTGGCGAAGGTATTGAACAATGGAATATTAATATAAGAAATTTTTTGTACAATTAACACCTTTTTGGGAATCATGTCGGAAATAAGGTTTCTCGGAACAGGAGGCGGGAGGATGGTCGTCCTGAACCAGTTGCGCCGCAGCGGCGGTTTCTGGCTTAAGCTGGGGAACGTGAACATATTACAGGACCCGGGACCGGGCTGCCTCGTAATGGTCCATAAGCTCAGGCTCATGCCCGACACTCTTGATGCCATAGTTCTATCCCACAGGCATATCGACCATTCCAATGATATAAATGTCCTGACCGAGGCAATGACACGTGGAGGCTTTGAGCATCGAGGGCGCCTTATCGTCCCCGCGGATTGCCTGGTCTCTGACCCGGTAGTGCTCCAGTATGTAAGACCGTTCACTGAAATAACCGAAATAAAAGAGGGCATGGAAATAGCCCTGCAGGATATCAAAATAGAATTCCCTGTAAGGAACATGCATCCGGTTGAGACCTACGGGGCGATCTATAAATTCGGATCTGGTAAATTGGGGTATATCCCGGATACCGAATATTTCCCCGGGCTTACTGAGGCTTATAAAGGGGTGGATTTCCTGATAATTAACGTAGTGAGAATGAAAACAGATAGAAAAATACGCCATTTGAATATGAATGACGCGGCTGAATTGATCAATACGATAAGGCCAAAAAAGGCTATACTGACGCATTTTGGGTTGCAGGTGCTCAAAGCCTCGCCTGAAATCCAGGCAAAGAATATCTCAGGGAAAACCGGTGTCGAAGTTATAGCCGCGTATGATGGCCTGAAGCTTATGCTTGAAGGAAAGGAGAACCTTGGAAAGTGGGTCTAAATTTTACTTTTTACAGACTCTATTTTCTCGTCCATACCCTTTGGAGCATCCTTTCTGTCATCGATTGTGAGGTGTGTGACCACCCTCTTTACGCCTTTTTTAATAACCGCCTCGTGCGCTGCCCTCATTGCGTTGAAAGCCTCATCGATGGAAGATACCTCCATTACCGTCCCCATCGGAGTTAACTGGTATTTAACACCCGATTTTTCGATAGCCTTCACAGCCTCGGAAATATAAGAGCTCATGCTCGTGTTTCCGGTACCCAGCACGACAATCTCAAGCTCCGCCGTGATTATCGGTTTCATGTTGAACCTCCTGAATATATAATGGCTTTAATTAATCTTCTAACCAATACTAACCACAAAAATATTATTGATTTTGGGAGGTAAATAGGTTATGGCTGAGAGAAAATTTTCTGTATTTCCAAGAGGGGATAAACCGCCTGTTAGCGTAAAAACAAAACTGTTAAGTACAGGAATAATTATCTTAGGAACTATGGGAGTTAAGAGTGGATGTATAGTGGTAGCAGCCCTGATTTTAATAGCTGTCTTAAGCGGGTGCGTCGATCTAAATGCCTGGAGGTCAGGTATATCAGAGGAAGAAAATCAAAAACTACCGGGTCAGCCTGATGAATTGAAAAATAATCAGTCCGCAGTTGAAAAATTAAAAAAGGAACAAGCTGGATCGACACCGATGCCCACACTGATTCTAACTGTTGCTGAATCTACCCCTACCACCCAATATACACCGGATTCGATAACATCTTCCACAACACCTGCACAGGTTACGACAACGCCCCGTGAGCTGTTGATACAAACTCCTATACCAACACCTACTCTTGCGCCGACCACTACACCGGTATCAACTCCTGCTCCGATATCGACGCCAGGAAATATATGGAGCTTCAGATTACTTAGTTTAAGCGGTTTTTATCATTATATAGAATATCAATAAACTATGCGCCCATATACATTGATTTTTCCGGTCCAGCCAGAATAAAAAGGATTGGGGAGAAATTATTATCTCTCCCCGATAAAGTCCTACTCCCCGTGTTAGTAAATATAATTTAATACCCGGCTATCCTTGAAATAACCCTGTTCTCAGAGACCTTGTATGCCCAGCCGCTGAAGCTGTTTATATATAATATGTGCTCGTTATGGCTCTCTTCCACAACCTGGACCTCTCCTTCCTGTACATCGTCTCTTCCAATCTTGAATCTTACAACATCTCCTGTTGAATATTTCATATTACACCTCGTATTTTTAGCCTTGCTTGTCTATTTTTAGACTGGTTTAATCTATAATCTACAAGTATTTAAATCTTTTGGTCGTATAAAATTTATATACTTTTCTGAGCAGGTATAAATACAGGTACGCAGAAATGTATTATATGTGGTAAATTGAAAGGGGGTTTGACATATACTTATGGCTGAGATAATACAGGGGCCGGGAAATAAAATAAGCATTTATCTGGAGGTTAAGTTATGCCGCCGCATTGCGATACCATGAATGGACCGGTTGTTAAAGCTGCAAAAGAGGCTCTTGAGAGAGAAGATGTGAATATTATACTGCCGTGGGCGCCAAAAGAGGCTGAGGACGAGATCAGTAGAGCTTTTGATAAAACTATTTCCGTGAGAAAACTGGGCGACAAGGCAGGAGAACTGGCAGATTACTGGTTCTTTGAGACTATCGTGCGTTTGCACAGGGAAGGAGAAGGGGCACCATATACAGGGATTAAACCTGCAGGGCTTGATGAGGGTCCGGTGGTGCCAAGAGCGGAAAAAGCCATAGAACGGGGGGATGCAAAAGAAGTTGTAGAGTTCCTGTCGCGTACTGTTGGAGATGAGGTACAGAAAAGGCTTGAGCATGCCATGTCTTTGAAAGATTATAATAAAGACGATGTAGAAGCTGCAAGAGAATATACAGAAGCGATGCTTGAGTTCATCCTGTATTCCCATAAATTGTATGTATGCATGACAAGCCCGGGCAGGCACGGCGGGGAGGGCGGGCACAAACATCAGCAGTAAGGATTATTCAACGGTGTAAGGAAGAGGTGAAATTAATGTTCGTAAACATTATCGAATTCCCGCCCATTAAGAGAGGGAAAGATGAGGAGTTCAGGGAATGGTTCGCATGGTCAAACAGCGTCTACGAGAAATTCAATGGTTTCATATCAAGGCGGCTGCTTAAACCCACAAGAGGAAAGAAAAACTATGCTGCCATCGTAGAGCATGAGAACGAGGATACTTTCATGGCAATGCATACGAGCGAAGAGCGCCAGAAGGCATGGAAGAAAGTGGAGCCGTTGCTTGAAGGGTCACCTGCACCTAATTTCTATAATGTAATAATTGCTGCTGAGAAGAAAAAATAAGAATGGAAACCGTAACAGATTCTTCACAGGAAAGTAATATACGCGCTCTCAAGCTGACCGTTGGATTATATATACTCGTGCTGGCCATGAAGCTGGCTGTCTACTTTGCTACCGGCGTCATGGCAATTTTTGCCGAGGCTCTGCATACCCTGAGCGATATCTTCGTCTCAAGCTTTCTCCTGGTGGCTTCCATCTGGTCCCGCAGGCAGGCTGACGAGACACATATGTTCGGCTACGGCAGGGCGCAGAATGTGGCTGCGCTCGTAGCTGCGACGCTCTTTATCTCATTCACAAGCTTTGAGCTTTACAGAGAAGCAATCCCCAGGCTGTTTGAGCCTGAAGCAGCCTCTTACCAGAACCTGTCGCTGGCTATTGGCGTGATCATTATCTCCATGTTCATAGCTGCCATTCCGCTCATCAACCTGTTCAGGCAAAAAAAGCGGGGAGCTGCGGCAAAGGCGCAGCTTACCGAGCTGTTCAACGATGAACTTGGACTGCTGGCTGCACTGGTGGGTACGCTCTTCATTATGCAGGGTGAATACATCGCCGACCCCATTGCCTCAATCGCTGTTGCGACTATCATAGCCTATAATGCTGCAGGGCTGTTCAGGGAGAACATGAGCTTCCTGCTGGGACGCTCTCCCGGACATGAATTCCTGAGTAAGGTCAAGAATATTGCCCGCTCGGTCGATGGGGTGCTGGGAGTCCATGACATGCGCGCCGAGTATATAGGACCTGATACCGTCCATATAGGGATGAATATTGATGTTAAGCCGGGACTCCCCATCGAGGTGGCTGACCGCATAGCTGAGGAGGTACGGGAGAAGGTGCATAAATCCGTAAGAGGCGGCTACTGCGTTATACATGTGGATGCTGCGGAAAGGCAGTGATGAGAGTAAACAGAACAAAAACCTATTAATACGACCAGTTGACATACACAAAATCGGAGGTAGCGGTGTATATTACGGATAAGTTGCAATCCCTGTTGTTATCAGTATTCTGTCTTGTCATTTTAATTGATGCGATATCAGCCCAGATAGGTCCTGCTCCGGTTGAATACCCTTCGGAGAAGCCTTCGATCAGCACAGGGCGCGAGGTCTATATATCAAACTGTACTGTCTGCCACGGGGAGAATGGTAAAGAGGGGTATAAACGGCGCAGTAGATTTCACATATCAGGAACGGATGAAACATAAGAATTCCTCTGTTTTTTTCGAATCTGTCTCCAGAGGTATCGCCGGGATGCCTGCCTTCGGGAACCTCTCCAGGTCGCAGAGATGGGATGTTATCGCATACATCTGGACGTTCTGGGCAGATATGCAGAGTGTCGAGAGAGGAAAAGCCATTTTTGGACAGAGCTGCGCATCTTGCCATGGCACCAGGGGAGATGGCTCAGGACTCCAGGGTGCAATGGACTTTACGAACCTGAGCAACATGGTGAGCGTCGGACAGCCATCGGTATTCTTCGATAGCGTGAGCAGCGGGGTACCCAACACAGCCATGCCCCCCTTTAAGGATACCCTCTCTGAAGAAGAGCGCTGGGATGCGGTAAAGTATGCATGGACGTTCCAATATGCGGATTATCCCGGTTCCCCGGAAGCTCTGCCCTTAACACCTGCCCTGCCGTCCGGGACGCCGCCTGCGGGCAGGGAGTGGTATAACTCACCCGCTGGCGCAGTCATCCTGCTGGTATCTCTTGTCATGCTTGCAGGCATAATTTACCTGTTCATAAGGGGGCTGAAGGAGAGATGAACAACTTAAGGCTCATACTGATAAGTCTCCTTGTACCGTCGCTACTGATGATACCCTACAGTGTGCTTTCGTTCTACACGGACTTTGCCAATAAAAATCCCGATCCTTCCCAGGTGACTGCGAGCTTCAGCGGAAAAAGCTACAATGCGGTTGAAGGCAAAAAAGCGTTCGAGCAGTACCAGTGCATGGGCTGCCATACTATAGTCGGGAACGGAGGGTACTTCGCTCCTGACTTAACCCTTGTCAATAAGCGGATAGGCGGAAACGAAGCGGCTCTTGCTAATTTTATCCTTGCCGGGGCACCGGCAAAGGGCATGCCACCCATGAGGGACAGGGGCATGAACGGGGAGGATGCCTATCGCGTGGTCGCTTTCCTGAAATACACTGAGAAGATCGATACCAACGGCTGGCCCAACAACGGCTCGTGGGACCGCGACGGCAAGCTCGACAGCGCCTCTCCCGAGCGGCTTCTTCCCGGCAATATGTGGCAGGCTGTACTGGGGATAGTTTTCTTTAATCTCCTGGTATTCGCCATCATCATTGCCTATGAGCGCGGGAAGGAGGCAAAGGCTTGAGAGGATACCCTTCAAGGGCTAAGACCGGGAAATACTTCATTGTAGCTGTCCTGCTCTTCGTCTTCCAGATGCTGCTCGGTGTCGCAACAAGTCTCTATTTTCTCTCAAGGGATATCCGGCTTCCCTTCGCATTCGATATCATAAGGGCGCTGCACATCAACGTCATGGTGCTCTGGTTGCTCCTCGGCTTTATCGGCGGGCTCTACTATCTCCTGCCTGCTGAGGTCGGGCGCGATATTAAGTACCCGTGGCTTATCGATGTCCAGTTCTGGTTCCTGCTGGTCGTCGGCGCCGGGATAATCCTGTCCGAGATGTTCTTCACAGGCAGGAACTGGTGGCTCGTCGAAGGGCGCGAATACGTGGAAGCAGGAAGGCTCTGGGACATACTGCTGACCCTGGGACTGCTCTCCGTGGCATATAACATGGGAGCGACGATGCTTGAGAGCAAAAAGAAGATAAGCTCACCCATGCTCGTCCTGGCTGCGGGTACAATGGGCGCAATACTCATGTACGTTCCGGGTGAAATCTGGTTCGATAGCCTTGTAGCGGCAGAATATTTCAGGTGGTGGGTTGTGCACTACTGGGTCGAGGCTTCTTTTGAGCTAATAGCGGCAGGGATTATAGCGCTCATACTCCTTTCCATGACAGATGTGAGGCGGGAGATGATCGAAAAGTATCTCGCCATAGAGGTCGCGCTCATACTCCTTACCGGTATCATCGGCCAGGGTCACCATTACTACTGGATAGGCACGCCGGGGTTCTGGCTCTTCCTGGGCGGGCTTTTTAGCGCGCTTGAGCCCGTGCCACTTTTCCTCATGATATGGTCATCCTACAAGGACCTGAAAGAGAACAATAAGCCCATCCCGAATCAGATCGCCCTCTACATGATAATCGGTGCAGCTTTCGGGAATCTCATAGGAGCAGGCTTTTTCGGCTTCGGGCATACACTGCCCCAGGTGAATTTCTTCACCCACAGCACCCAGATAACCGCAGCCCATGCCCATTTCGCCACTCCTGGCACATATTTATTGCTTGTGCTGGGAATAGCATATCTTGCTATCCCCGACCTTTCGGGCAGACTGAACTTTTCCCACCACAGGGGTAAGATAGGCTTCTGGATACTAGTTCTTGGCTTTTTGAACATGATAGTTGCGCTCATGATATCTGGCGTTATCCAGGTATATATGCAGAGGCTCCAGGGGGTGAGCTTCATTGCAGTGCAGAATGCGCTTCTTCCTTTCTTCGGCTGGAGGACGATAGGCGGCATCATAGCCCTTGCGGGAGGACTCATAATAGCATATGATGTGCTGATGCTGAGCAGAAGGGAACGGTCTGAGGAAATAGAAATATCTTGATGGGCACGGACTCTCAGGGGCTATATTTCCTGAACATCATTGCTTCTCCCCGGCTTATATCCAGAAGCCTCTCCAGCATCCTGATATCGCTGCCGTCCGGGGGGACGGATTTTCCCATCGCTTTCCCTTTAAGGAATACCGCTCCTCCCCTCATGTTCGCGCCGACGTAGCCTTTTGATCTGCCCGAAATGATAAGGGTGCCACCCCTCATATATGCCCCCGCGAATTCTCCCGCCCCGCCCACTGCAAGCGTGCCCCCTTCAAGCAGTACTCCTGTGTTCATCCCCGTATCTCCTCGCACATGGACAGTCCCCCGCCTCATTAGGATGCCCGTGCTCATGCCCGCGTCCCCTTCCACAATTACCTTCCTGTCAGATTCAAGCCTTGCGGCAAGCGTATCCCTGACCAGGCCGTCTTTTATAAGAAGACAATCCCCGGTAAAAACGTTGGGCGGGATAAGCATCTCCTTCATGCCTTCCTGAAGTATTCCCGTAATAGAGCAATATTTATGATAACCTGCCATGTCCGATTCGACCTCTATGATATTACCTGCAGGCTGTTTGGCGGTCCCTTTAACATACATCGCCCCCGATACCATGCTGATGCCCATACGTGTATCCACGTTCCCGTCGACTATTATCGAGCCGGTTTTTACCGCCTTCCCCGTCCCGCCGAAGAACTTCAGATCAACACCGAGGCTGCTGCCAAGCCTTTTGCCTGCATCGCCTTTAATATGCACATCATCGCCCCGCTTTAAACATTCTACGAGGTCTTTGTACGTATAAGACGTCCCTGTCTGGTGGGGGATAACACCTGAAGGAGAGAGCCTGCTGCCCCTGTGCTGCCAGTAAAAATCATAGGTAAAATCACACAGGCAATCGATTGCCCTGGTTAATCCGATTTCCATAAAGGATGTTATTTTCGCATTATTTATTAAAATTTGGTGTCAATTTGGGTATAATCTTGGGAAATTGCTTTAAATATTCCGGTACTTTAGAGTTATTGAGGAACCTGAATTCCTATCCTATCCAACAAAATTCTACTTTTTTGGTTCCTCATATCCAATAATCAGACGTTACTTTTTGTTGATAAACTTTCCTGTTTTATCCGGAGTTCCAAGGAACCCTGCTGTCCACCCGCTTATCACTTTCAATTCCTCCGTCACGCATGGTTATAATCCGTTTCGTCTGCGCCGATACGGCAGTATCATGCGTCACAATGAGAATTGTATGTCCTTCTTCACTGAGTCCTTTCAGGAGCCCGACTATCATATTCCGTGTCTTTGTATCCACTTCTCCCGTAGGTTCATCAGCAAGGATTATTGCCGGATGGTTTGCAAGAGCCCTTGCTATGGCAACTCGCTGCTGCTCTCCTCCCGATAATTCTGACGGCTTGTGGTTGATCCTGTCCCCCATTCCCATCTGCGTGAGCAGTTCGATTGCTGTTTTTTTCCGGTTGTTTTTCGGGACTCTGGCAAAACGCATCGCAATATCGATGTTCTCAAGCGCCGTGAGCGTAGGTATGAGGTTAAAGTGCTGGAATACAAAGCCTATTTTCTCGCGCCTGATTATCGGAGCTTCCCTCTCGCTTGCTCTCGTAACTTCCATGCCCCCTATGAAGACGCTGCCGCTCGTGGGCTTGTCCAGAAGTCCTATCATTGATAGCAGCGTGGACTTCCCCGAGCCGCTCGGTCCTACTATGCTTAAGAACTCGCCTTTTTCAACATCGAACGTAACATTTGTAAGGGCATGCACGGGTATTTTACCCTGCATGTACGTTTTAGAGAGGTTTCTGACCGCAAGTATAGGTTCATTCATATCTCAGTGCCTCCATCGGGCTCATCTTTGCCGCCCTGTAGGCTGGAAGGCTGCCTGACAGCATGCCGAGAAGCGTGGCGAACAAAATCGATATCAATACAAGCCTTGGGGTGACAGTGAAAAGCACCATTCCCCTTGAAGCAAGGTATTCGTTCATATAATAAATAAATGCTCCTCCTCCGGCAATTCCTATAATTCCTCCGAGTATTCCCATAAACGCCGCTTCTCCTATAGTTATAAAGAGTATATCTTTCATTTCAGCCCCCATCGCTTTCATGAGCCCGAACTCCTTTGTCCTCTCCGAGACCGACATCAGCATGGTGTTCATTACGCTTAAGCCCCCGATGATAGCTGCAAGCACAGCAGAACTAATGGTGATCAGGCTGATAACGACCAGTGCTTGCTCTGCCTGTTTCCGAAGCTGCTGTGGCGAGAGTGCTCTGATATCTTCAACGCTCAGTTCGATTCTCTTTGATAGATCCTCGGCATCAGCACCAGGTTCCGGAACAACCCATATGTAGGATACAGTACCCTCTATTTCGTAGAATTTCTGCGCTACATCAAGAGGAACCCCTATCACATAATCGTAATCAGAGCTTGTAAATTCAAGTATTCCTACAACCGTAAAGTTCCTGGTATGGGTTATGGATGCGCCGCGCTGCAGGCGTTTGGATTTGACCTCAAGCTCGTCTCCCACCTTGAGCCTGAATTCCCGCGCCACGTTGCTCCCCACGACTGCCCTGAAGCCGTCACCGGGGACAAGGAACCTGCCCCCCACGAGTTTTGTGTCTTTCAAAGTTGCTTTCTGTTTTTCGGGCGGAAGACCAATCACGAAGTCCCCGCCGAACATCCCCACGCTTTCCATATCAAGGGGCATCTGCAGCAGCCCGTAAGCGTCTATGACCCCGGGGACGCGTTTGACCTTGCTGACCTGGGACTCGTTGAGAATACCTCCAAAGAATCCGCTCTCAGGCAGCACCTGGATCTTATCTATCAGATCAAGTGTCCTATCAATATGGATACTGAAATACTCAGACATACCTCCCATGACCATTACTGCAAAAATGCCAAGCGCTATGCCAAACACCGTTAAGCTGGTCCTGAGCTTTCTCTGCGCGGTATTGCGCAGGATCAGGTCAAGCATCTAAGCACCCTCCGGTTGCCTGATAGGATTTCCCTCTGATTCATTCATACCTGAGTGCCTCCATCGGGCTCATCTTCGCAGCTCTGTAAGCAGGGTAAGTGCCTGATAATATCCCCAGAAGAGTTGCAAAAACAATGGCGATAACAAGAAGCCTGGGGGTAATCGCAAAAAGAACCGTTCCCCTGGTTGCGAGGTACTCGTTCATGCGGTTCACAAAGAGCGCTCCGCTGGCGATACCGATAACCCCGCCGAGCACTCCCATGAACGCAGCCTCGCCCATCGTCAGGAAGAGTATATCTCTCGTCTCCGCGCCCAGCGCCTTCATGAGCCCGAATTCCCTCGTCCTCTCAGAGACAGCCATCAACATAGTGTTCATGACGCTTAAGCCTCCGATTATCGCAGCAAGGACTGCCGCGCTTATTGTGATAAGGCTGAAGATGATAAGCGACTGTTCTATCTGCTTTCGTATCTCAGCAGGCGAAAAGGTGGTAACCCTCTCGACATTCAGCCCTATCCTTTTTGTCAGTTCCTCGGGATCGGTGTTCGCTTCTGGAACTGCGAATATCAGCGACACGGTATCTCCCCTTTTGTAGAAGTCCTGTGCCCTGTCAAGGGGTATCTGCACGCTGTTGTCAAAAAAAGAGCCGGTGTATTCCATTATACCCACGACCGTGAAGTTCTTTCTATTGGTTATGGATGTTGCCCGAAGCGCACGCTTGCTTTTTATTTCTATCTCGTCCCCCACATTGAGGTTGAATTCGCGCGCTACGCTGCTGCCTAATACTGCCCTGAAGCCATCCCCGGGTACGAGATACCTGCCCCCTTTAAGTTCAGTATCTTTCATTGCCATCTGCTGCTTTTCAGGAGGTATGCCTATGACAAAATCACCGCCGAAAAAACCCAGGTTCTCAGGGTCAAGCGGCGCCTGCAGCATCCCGTATGCATCGGCTACGCCCGGAACCCTCCTAACCTCCCTTGCCTTGGATTCGTTAAGACTCGCACCGAAGAACCCGCCCTCGGGCATCACGCGTATCTTATCAGCGGTCAGGCTGATGGATCTCTCGAATGTGAGGTTGAAGTTCTCTGACATCCCTCCCATGACAATGATGGCGAAAATTCCAAGGGATATGCCGAACACGGTGAGCCCTGTCCTGAGTTTTCTCTGGGTGATATTCTTGATGATGAGATCAAACATCTACTCTCCTTTTAACCGCCGTGCGGCTGCTAACAGAACTACTATGAGAAGGAGGGCTGAGAATCCCGGTGTTCCCTGAGCAGGAGAAGTTGCGGTAACAGCAGGATATTCCGGGATGCGCAGGACAGTCTCATACCTGTCAAGGGTTGCATTCCCTCTGCTCTCAGCCAGTATCTCAACATCGTAAGTCCCGGGCGCAAGCCCTCTCCATACCACTCCTGCCGTGTCTTCTTTCCCGGAGGTCAGTATCTCTTCTACCTGCTGGCGGTACACCTGCGTCTCATTTGTAGTCCTGTTCCTGGCTTTTACGACTATGGACCCGTCAAAAGGGACCTGCGAATTGCCGCGCAGGGTCACGCTCGCGCCATATTCATCTACTTCCACATCGTCAGGAAGTATCTCCACATCCTCGGCGGCAGTGAAATTCGCCACGTAGGTATTGATAAGCGGGGCTGCATACAGCCTGTGCGTGAATATCTTGGTGCGCACCGTATATTTTTTGTTGTCAGTAAGCAGGAACGGCCAGGGTGTCATTATCTCCGTGTTCGCCGTGAGGGATACATCGTCCCTTGTCTTCTCATAGATAATATCGCTATTATCAAGCAGTTGTATCTTTATATCAACCACACCCGGGTTGAACGGTCGGAGCAGCAGCTTCACTCCGCTGTTCATTGGCGAGAAATCCACGACATGAAAACTTGGCAGTGAAACTGTGCCGTAAGATACCTGATATGATGCGCTGGCTATAACTTTTCCATTATCGTAAACGCTGACCCTGGCTGTATAATAATCATGCTGGGGTTGTTTTCCCCATATTATGACTTTCGTTGCAGCCTCATTCGCCTTTAAGTTTAACGGGACTTCGTGGGATTCTACCACACTCCCGCTGTATGAAAGTTCAAAAACCGCCTTGCCCTGGAAGTCCTGGCTGGAATTAACGGTTACGTCACTGCTTGTAAAATCAGAAAAGAAATCCGAAATCCCAACATCTGCGGAAGCTGAATTGATAAATGCTAAAAATATTATAAGCGATAATGCAATTTCCATTGTTATTTTTCTTTTATCTGAACACATATTCCTCACGATCAATGATTAATTTGATATCATGCTATTTAAAATTTTTTAAATTAAACCACTTTAGAGTTGTTTATATTCTAACGGATCAGTAATACTTATGTTCATTTATTGGCTGCCCTTGCATCTATTGAATCCTCCATTATATTTTATCATTACCCACAGCACTTAGAAAATATCAGGATTTCCCTTTGCTCCCATATCTCCTCACATGCTCCCATGCCCTGTGGTATTTCTCAAATTTTTTATCTTTTGAGTAAATGGACATATTCTTGCGCCCGAACAGCTCCCTGTCCTTTCCCACAGGGCAGACCTTGATGCAGACGCCGCATGGAGACCTGTATTCATATCTGAGTTCCGCGCTCCTTATCGCACAGATCTTCTTATCTACAGGCGGCGGGAAATCCCCGGTCTCCGGTATCGCTCCCGCAGGGCAGTTCTTCACGCAGAGGAGACAGTGTATGCAAAGGTCTTCAGTTTTAATCGGGTCCGGCTCTATTTCAGCAGTTGTGAAAATGGACGTGAACCTTACCCTCGGTCCGAATTGCGGCGTCAGCAGGACATTGTTGTGCCCGAAAGAACCCAGTCCTGCCAGGTAAGCTGCATGCTTGTGCGAGAAAAAAGCAAACGGCTTGTCGATTAATATTTTTATGTCGCCATAAGCATCTCTCGGCAGGTATATAGCCCCGTAGCCTTTTTCGACCAGGAAGTTCGCGAGCTCACAGGCTTTTGAATCAAGCATCGAATTCACTGTTTTATAAAGTTCATGGTAATATATCGAGGGCGCGGTCTCAACTATGGGCAGGGAAACAGGAAGACCTATCACTATTACGGTTTTTGCTTCTGGATAAACGGACTGCGGCCAGAACTCTTCCGGAATCCAGGGCGAGAGCCTGTTCGGAAGCTCCCCGGGCGGTTCTGCCATCTCTCCACCGGGGCAAAACCGACAAGAGGGATGCCGAGGCTCTTGCATTTCTTTAACAATTCTTTTTTCAGGGCTTTAGATACCATTTGGTATGATATATGTTCTTTTACCCCATATTGTTTTTCTCAAGGTTTTGTGCTGACTTATTTTTTAATCTTATCCGCAATCATCTTCCCCAGCTTCTTACACTCCTCTATTCCTTCTTCCTCAGGAATCCGCTTTATCCGCAGCGGCGGCTCAAGCACATCCATGCCGTAGCCTCTCAGCATCCTGGTTACAACGATCGGACCTTCCCCGCTCCATCCGTATGAGCCGAACGCAGTTCCAACTTTACCCTTAAGGGGAACTTTTGCCAGGTTTCCCACGTACTTGATGACCGTTGGCATTCCAGCGCCCTTGTAAGTAGCCAGACCGATTGCTATTGCATCTGCTTTTTCCACATCAGCGGGGGAAGCTTCATCCACTTTCTTAATCGTGACATCAAGCCCTGCGTTCCTTGCACCTTCCTCGATGGCTTTTGCCATGATGCCGGTATTGCCAAAGCCGGTACCGTATATTATCGCAAGTTTTGCCATATGCTCACCTCAATCTATTTTCCTGAACATCTCTTTCGGGGCATTGCAGATGGGGCATCTTTCAGGTGCTCCTTTTTCCACGGTGTTGCCACATATCTGGCATACGTAATAATCGACTTCCTCGTTTCTGCCGAGGCTATCGAGGGCTTTTTGATAAAGATTTGCATGTATCTTCTCAACCTGGTTGGCTACATCAAAGCTCAGTACTGCTGCATCCGAGGCTTTCTCTTTTTTTGCCGCCTCTATGAACTTCGGGTACATCTCCCTGAATTCCGCTGTCTCGCCTGCGATCGCGCTTTTCAGGTTGTCTGGCGTTTTCCCGACCGCGCCCATCACCCTGAGGTGATTGAGAGCATGTATAGTCTCAGCCGCAGCCGCTGCACGAAACAGCCTGGCTACCTGTCGATATCCTTCCTGGTCAGCTTTCTCAGCAAAGGCGAGGTATTTCCTGTTCGCCTGTGATTCCCCGGCAAAAGCCTCTTTTAAATTATCCTGCGTTGTCATAATTTCACCTTAATTTTTAGCCACTCTACTAATTAATTTCCTGTAATTCTTGATATATCTTTTGTCTGTACTTTCTGATGCGGTGACAACGGGGTCAAATGGAAAAAAGGAAAATAAATTCACTATTACATCAATCTTGCCGGGAGCTTCTGCTTCGCCATCAGGTCCTCGATACCTTCGCTGCTTCTTATGATATCAGCCTCCCCATCCTTCACCAGAGCCTCTGCGCATCTCGGTCTCCCGTTATACTGGCTGCTCATGCTGAACCCGTAAGCTCCTGCATCGAGCAGGGCTATAAGGTCGCCTTTTTCCACGCGCGGAAGTTCCCTGTCCTTTGCAAATATATCGCCTGTCTCGCATATCGGCCCCACGACGGTATATATCTCTTCAGGAGGCGAAGAAGCTTTATTCGCAACAACCACATAATGGTAAGAGTCGTACATGGCGGGACGGATGAGCAGATTAAAGCCTGCATCCACGCCCACAAAATTCTTTGCCGCTTTTTTTACCGTATTGACGCGGGTAAGAAGTATAGTGGTATCTGCTACGATATACCGCCCTGGCTCAAGTATAAGTTTAGGGGAGGTGCCGAGCGCCTGTGTCCTGTCGTTAAATACAGGCAGGATTGCATCTGCAAGGTCTTGCGGTTTCGGGGTTTGTTCACCTTTCTTGTAAGGAATACCGAGACCCGAACCCATATCCACGAACTTTAAGTCTATACCGAGTTCTACAACCTCTTTTACCAGATCCATCATCTTCTGTGTTGCTTCAACAAAGGGCTCTGTATCGAGTATCTGCGAACCAATGTGGCAGTGTATCCCGCATGGTGCAATGCCGGGAAGTCCGGATGCTTCACGGTACGTATCGACCACTTCTTCAGCCGGTATTCCGAACTTGGAAGTCCGAAGCCCGGTCGAGATCTTTGGATGCGTAGGAGTAGAAACGTCAGGATTTACGCGGAATGCTATCTCTGCTGTTTTTCCTGTTCTCTCTGCGATTCCAGATAAGGTATGCAGTTCATCCTGCGAATCGACCGATACTTTTACTCCCAGCTCAACTGCTTTTTGAAGTTCAAAGTCAGTCTTTGAATTACCGTTGAAAAGGATTTTCTCTCTCGGTATTCCTGCAAGAAGCGCCATGTACAGCTCGCCGTAGCTGAAGACATCCGTGCCAGCCCCTTGTCTGGCAAGTATTCTCATTATTGCGAAGCTGCCGTTGGCCTTAGCTGCGTAATAGATATCAGCCTTCGGGAATGCTTTTCTGTACGCTGAGAAATTTTCAATGATGCGCGCTTCATTGGTAACATACAGCGGTGTGCCGTATTGCTCTGCAAGCGCTGTGGTATCGGCGCCGCCGATTAGCAGGTGATTATTCTTAACTTCAAGATGATTTTTTATCGTGAACATAGTGCCACAATTGACTGAGAATATATTATAGTTATTGCGATTGATCACAGAGTCAGCTATGAACGCGGTTCATATATAATAATGAAAAAGTACAACAAAACGGGCATTGACAACGAACTAATACGAACCGATACGAACTCCGGTTGCGTGAGTTCGTATCGTTCGTATTAGTTCGTTGTTTAAATAGTGTCTGTTTTCATACCAGTGCACGGATAAAATTCAAACAGGTATATCCCACATAGGATACCACCGCTCCACATCCTTTTCTATGGGCAGTTCTTTTTCCATGATGGAGCGAAGCCTGAACTCATATGACGCATTCCGCTTTTTGTTGTCCCCGGGCACAAAAGGGTAAAATGTCGCCTGCTTGTAGTTGTATATCCAGTAAACATCGGATTCGTCCTTAAATTTAAAAACAGCGCACAGCAACTGTTCGCCAAAATCATGCTCTCTTAAGGTCTCACTCACCATATACAATGTGGTCACAAGGTCTTCAAATTCAGGGTCGTTTAAAACGATCCACATATACCCGTATGAGTCCTTTTTTATACTGTACTGGGTATTCGTTTCTTTACAGCTCTGTTGAAGAAGTTCCCTGATCTCGATCTCAGCCCTCGTGAACCTTGAAGCCTCAAGTGGTTTGAAACATATCCCTGCGCCCTTTGATATCAGGGAAAAATTTGTGCTCAGGGTGACATAGGCTGTGGACATGGCGAACAACTTATCCGGCTTCGGTTTCGGGAGTTTGCTCTTGCCCAGCAGCGTATCCAGGAAACCCATTTAAAACTCCATCCGTCTTTCCATCTCCTCAAGCGCACGTATGCGTGCCTCTACGCGCGGGTGGGTCGAGAGAAGATCCAGTACCGATTCCCCTGAAATGGCTGGAATTATGAAGAACGCGTTCACACCTTCCACTTCTCTTAAGTCCCGGGACGGCACTCGCTCCATCATACCGCTAATCTTCATCAGGGCAGAAGCCAGGTTTGAAGGTCGTCCCGTGATCACAGCCGCGCCTTTATCGGCAGAGAATTCACGGTAACGTGAGAGTGCACGTATAAGCAGGAAACTTAGTATCCATACAACGATCGAAACCACCCAGATTATTATCGCCGCACCTGCACCTTTGCGGTCGCGATCTCCTCCCATTCCGAAGAAAAGCATGTTCCGGACAAGCAGGGCTGCTACTGTAGAAAGAAAGCTTGCAATAGTTATAACGATCATATCGCGGTTCTTGACATGGCTCAACTCATGCGCCAGCACAGCCTCAAGCTCAGGCTGGCTTAACCGCTCCTTCAGGGAAGTGGTGACCGCGATGACAGCGCTTCCTTTGCTCTTACCTGTTGCGAAAGCGTTTGGAACGTTGCTATTTACGACGGCGATTTTAGGCTTCGGCAGATCGGCTATCGCGCAAAGCCTTGCTACTGTCTCATGAAGGCGCGGCTCCTCCTGTTCGCTGACAATGCGCCCGCCCATGCTCCAGAGAACGATTTTATCTGCAAAAAAGAACTGGATGAACAGGAAAATCGCTGCGAATATCATCAGGGCATATGTCCAGTCTCCACCGAATGTTAATATAACAGCTAAAAAGAAAAGATAAACTACAGCAAGCAGGAACATGGTAAATATCATCCGTGCCTGCAGTCCATAATCGTGGTACCATTTTTTCATATTTTGGTTTCTCCCTGAGTAACAATGCGGTTGCTTATATTAAAAATTGCGATGGTGCCCTAAACCCTGATCTTTACTTCTTCAAGCAGGAACGGCGGGTAAAAAACCCCGTTCTCGGTTATTATGGCGCTCACGTTCTCCATGGGCGTAGCATCAAAGGCGGGATTGTACACCTCGACGCTAAGAGGGGCTATCTGGTGATTTCCAAAATATTTCAACTCATCGGGTTTTCTCAGTTCGATCTCGATCTCCTCCTCCAGATGCTCAAAATCGAACGTAGATACCGGCGCAGCCACGTAAAACGGTATCTCGTGCTCTTTTGCGATAACGGAATGAGTATAAGTGCCTATCTTGTTAAATACTGCATCCTGCGTTATCCTGTCCGCTCCCACGATGACCTTATCCACCATGCCTTTTCGCATCACATGACCGGACATGCTGTCCGTGATGAGAGTGACCGGGATTTTATCTTCCATCAATTCCCATGTTGTGATGCGGCTTCCCTGGTTAAGAGGGCGGGTTTCGCATGAGATGACCCGGATGTCTTTTCCTTCGGCGCGCGCAGAGCGGATAACGCCAAGCGCCGTACCCCAGTCAACACATGCGAGCTTCCCGGCATTGCAGTGCGTCATGACAGTATCGCCGTCATCAAGTAATGATGCGCCGTATTCCCCGAGCTGCTTGTTTTTCTTTACATCTTCATCCGCTATGGCTTTTGATTCGTCCAGTGCGAACATCCTTGCTTCCTTAATATTCCTTGCATCCTCTACAGACCTGATAACGCGGTTAACGCCCCACGAGAGATTCACGGCCGTAGGTCTTGTGGCGATAATGGTTTTCCCGGCACTTTCGATGTCCTTCATCAAGCCTTCCAGTGAAGATGCGCTGCTCTTAAATGCTGCAAGGGCAATGCCGAACCCCCCGGCCGCACCGAGCGCAGGCGCGCCGCGAACGCGCAGGGATTTTATGGCTTCGCATAATGATTCGATGGTGCTGCATTCGATGACCCTGTACTCCCCCGGAAGAAGGGTCTGGTCGATCATGATAATGCTGTTTTTCTTGTTATCCCAGTCGATGGTTCTCATTGAAATCTGAGGGCATATCGTAGTGTTAGATATTAAATGCTGCCATTGATATCCTAATAGTTAGAGTTAGTTGATGGTCTCTGGTAGACGAAAATATTTTTATTATTAGTTGTATTATCTATCCAGGGTGGTAAGTTACGGAAGCAAAGATAAGATGGTGGAACTGTTTGAGTATATGTATAATATTCTTGTTCTTTTTATCTAATATTTCAATAGCAGTATCCGAGAGCCTGTATACTCTACTGGTTGAAAACAAAGATTTAATTAATCAAAATCTTGTTACTATAAAAAAAGAATATCCCGTTCTTTTCTCTCTAATTGAAAATCGACGTGTGGCGATACATACGCCCGATAATCAGGTTGCAGGGCTAATACTGAGTAACGGGGAGATTGCACAGATTATCCAAGGCGAACCTGAGGGTACCACGATTGATATGTTCGTTGATATTGGAACTATTGAAAATATAGAGACCCCATATGATTTTCTAAAGGCATGGCGAGAAGCCAGAATTAGAGTGATATTTAGAAATCCTATTATCAGCAATCCAATAGCATCAGGAGCAGTTTTGGCTGGTAGTGTTTTTGTTTTTGGGCTCTTTTATTATTTTACAGGGAATTATTACAAAACTAAAAAATCTTTATTTACTGCTTTTTCAATGCTCGGCATGGTTAAACGAAACGATAGGGCATACGTAGAAAAAGAAATAGTTACTGAAAGGATGCTTTTCAGCATTCTAGGCTGGGAAGGAAAAGGATATAGACCCAAGAATAACTATGCCAGGCTACTGGTAGGTCATAGTTACTTATTAAATTGCAGATTTACTCCGTTAAAGGAATTTAAACAGGCTAAAATAAAGCTTAGATACGACGATACAAAACTGAAAATAGATGATAGCGAGCATAATGCTGAATTGCCTGAATCAAAAATCTATCGTATCAGCACTAAAACAGAGGGACTACCAGAAATGCAAACGGAAGCCACTGATTTTATATTGATTTGTACTGAATGGGAAGATGGATTAAAAGAGGAGGGATTGATTAAGATTCCAATAGTAATTAACCGTAATATCTATGATGGTATATCATATACTATTGGAAATGCTATTAAATGGCTTGGAGAAATAGCTGCTGCAATTGTGATTATTGCAAGCGCAATTAATCCATTAATTAACCTTATCGTTCAGCGTTTGCTTTGATGCCCGGTAAATTGTCCTCATGGTATTCGTTTTATACTCTGATTACATATTTAAACACTGCCGTTTAATTAGAAAGACATGATAGTAGTCAAAATCGGGGGAAGCCTCCTGCACAGGACAAAAGAACTTGTGAAGGCGATCACCGATTATTCGAATGAGAGCGGGAATAAAGTATTGATAGTTCCCGGAGGTTCTGTCTTTGCCTACACGGTGCGCAGGGTGAACGCATCGCAGGAAGCTTCCCACTGGATGGCGGTGCTTGCGATGGAGCAGTACGGTTATTACCTGGGCGACGGGAACGAGGTTAAACTTATTGACAATCTGAACACTGAATACGGGGTATCCATTCTCCTGCCTTATACTCTCATGAAGAAAAAAGACGAGTTGCCCCATACATGGGATGTGACCTCGGATACCATCGCCGCCTGGGTCGCGCACCAGTCAAAAGCCAGGTTCATCAAAGTCACGGATGTGGACGGGGTATATCTTAACGGGATATTGCAAAAAGAGCTTGATGCATCCGAACTGGCAGGAATAGAGACGTGCGTGGATAAGGAGCTTCCCCGTTTCCTTATGAAAAACAGGATGAACTGCGAGATAATCAACGGCAACTGTCCCGGAAGGCTGATTAATGCTCTCAGAGGCAATGTGGTCGGGACACTTATAAAGGGATAAATTTAATAACATTCGATTCTATGAAAGCCCCAACATTAGGAGAATAATATGGCTAAAGTTGAAGCAAAAAAATGCGTATCATGCGGAGTAAACCTTATTGAGCGCGGCTACGCGCGATTCCCCTGCCCGCAATGCGGAACAGAACTTGGAAGATGTATGAGTTGCAGGCACCAGAGCAATCCATATAAATGCCCCAATTGCGGGTTCCAGGGACCGTGAGTAAAATGGGTGAAGTGGCAGCAAAGATAAAAATAATGCCATCCGGCATGGATGTTGATTTAACAAGACTCAAAGAGAACCTGAAAAAAGCTATCCCGCAGGGAGCGCGAATACACGGATTCTCGGAAGAGCCGGTCGCTTTCGGTCTGAAAGCCCTGATAGCTGTGGTCAAAGTGGGCGACATAGAAGGCGGGACTGAGAAGGTCGAAGAAGCCTTCAGTAAAGTGGAAGGTGTAGAGAGCGTATCAGTTGTGGAACTTGGCAGGATGTAAAAAGTTTTATTTCCTGCACAATCATTATTTTTACCGGGCCTGTAGATCAGGGGTAGATCGTTGCGTTCGCAACGCAAAGGCCGCGGGTTCGAATCCCGCCGGGTCCATTGCATAAAAACGGGAAAACGAATAAAACCATGGTTACGGAAATCTCAGTTATCGTCCCTGCCCTTAATGAAGCCAAGTACCTTGAGGCAACACTTGAGTCGATCGCGAACCAGAACACGAACGTGCCTTACGAGCTTATTGTATCAGATAACGGCAGCACGGACGGGAGCCTGGATATCGCGAAAGAGTATACAGACATGGTGCTTCAGTGCGAAGAGCGCGGGATAGGTCCGGCCAGGCATTTCGGTGCAGTAAATGCAAGCGAGAACAGCAGATTTTTTATATTCATCGATGCAGACACCATTATTCCGGGCTACTATCTTTCTTATACTTATGAAATGTTCAAAACAAAGCCTGATCTCTTAGCATTCTCTACAGGATTTCGGTTCTCAGAACAATCTGAGCAGATAAAGCTTGCAGAAAGCGTCGCCAACAAATACTTTGTGATGCGGGATAAATTGCGCTCAGCAACATTGCCAGGTTTTAATACTGCTGTCAGGCGTGATGCATATTTCAAGTGCGGAGGCTACCAGAACGTCCTGCTTGAGGATGTTGATTTCAGCAGGCGGATAGATAAGCTCGGCACTGTCAGGTTCTTCCCTCATGTGAAAGTGGTGAACTCATCACGCCGTCTGGATGCAATGGGGCTTCTCGGGACGCTTTACTATTATTCACAACTTGACCTCGGCTGGGAGCTGAACTCGACGTGGATAGACAAGCTTGCGAAAAAACTGGGCATAGCCGACCTGCGAGAGTATATCGGCATACGGTGATGCCGTGACTGTACTCAGAGCACATATCGTCTCCCGTGGTCGCGCCGAAGGTGAAGCGCTTGTCACTTCCCGACCCATATCCTTCCTTGGCAGCGTTGATCCGAAGACTGGCATCATTGTTGAAAAAGGACATGAGCTTGCAGGTCAGAGTATAAAAGGAAAAGTACTGGTATTCCCCGGAGGCAAGGGCTCTACTGTTGGTTCATATGTTATTTACCAGCTCAAGAAGAATGGTACAGCGCCCTCTGCAATGATAAACGTCAAAGCAGAGCCGATAGTTGCGGTCGGCGCCATAATTTCCGATATACCGCTTGTGGACAGGGTGGAAAAAAATCCTATCACATCTGTAAAAACAGGGGATAAGGTTTTAGTTGATGCGATTGTAGGAAGTGTGGAGATCCTATGAACGATGAGAAAGGTTTTATGGAAATAAAGATGAGTTCAGGCTGGTATATGACAGTATCTCTTCAAAAAAGTGACAGGTTCGAGGAAGAGAAGGAATACGTGGAAATAGCAAAAGAACGCAACGGGCAGAAGCAGCGAAGGTTCAACATCAATCCCAAGTACGTAAGGGCGCTTGGCGAGGCGCTTGTGAAGTTCGCGGATGAGAATAAGTTGTAGTAATACATATGTTGCGTCATATTCCGGAGTTAATGAATAAGGGCAAGCCTGTTAGCGTACTTTTTACAGAAGAGGAAGGCAATGATTCCGACCTCTTATATTGCGAGTTGATACAGAAAGCCAGGTATGGTGAATCGTTCCTAGTAAAGAGCCAGGGCTGCAGCGTGGGGGCGTTCGTTCTGGGGGGCACGGAAAAAAGCCCTGAAGACTATTATTTTTCATCAAAAAGGTACGGCAGCAGGGATGCTGCGAAAACCGCAGCTTCCTGTCTTTGCAGGCTTGCGAAAATAGAACGCTCTATAAAGATAACTCCTTATTCAGGTGGGGATTTTGATGTCCTGCTTCTTTTCCTGAAACCCGAGCGGACGATGCGGCTTATCCAGGCGTACACTTATATGAACGGAAGTCCTGCCGAAATCAGAACGGGCGGCATAGCCTCGGTATGCAGCGATTGCACGGCTTATCCCATGAAGGGGAAGCCGGGGATATCACCCGGCTGCAAAGGGTCAAGAAAACACAGCAGGTATTCGGATGATGAGCTTGTTGTCGGGATACCTTCTCAACTGGCAGGTGAGATAGATGCGGCTCTTGGAAAAATTCCTGAAACAGTTGAATGACTGTGACCTTATTTATTCAAATAGTATTTATTTTAGGACAAACATTAAGTAATTAAATGTCCCTCATTAAAAAGCTCTCAAAAATTTTTAAGAAAAACAACCAGGGTGCTGCTCAGCAAAAAGACGATAAATTTAAAGCCCATGATTATATAGGCAAATTCGTTCAGCAGAACGGAACCAACATCGGTGAAAGTATCGCTTTTGAAAAAGACAGGCTTGTTGTAAAAAGCTCGGATGTTTTTATGTCAATCCCTCTTGAAAAAATCGTAACGAATACCGAAAATATCGTAGTAGGGGATTTCAACAGGGAAGAATCCATCCAGTTCGGAAAGGAATGGTTTGAGAAACGGGACACGTTGAAGTTCGACAAGAACGGAATGATGATATTAAGCGTCCCGAAATCCCAGTAATTTTCCGGACATGACAGAGTACAAGCAGTGCATCGTGGTGCGGGATGACCTGAAGCTGTCAAAAGGCAAGCTTGCAGTCCAGGTTGCGCATGCTGCCGTTTCAGCGTCCGATTTTGCAAGCAGGGATGTTCGTGAAGCCTGGAAAGAGGGAGGACAGAAAAAAGTCGTGTTGAGAGTCCCGGCGCTGAGAGACCTGTTCGAATTGAAAGAAATTGCAAGAAGACATGGACTGCCCACAGCATTAATAGAGGATGCCGGACTGACCGAGATACCGCCCGGCACGGTTACGGTGCTGGGGATCGGACCCGCCGAGGTCGGGGAACTGGATAAAATTACGGGGCATTTGAAGCTACTGTGAATATATCCTATATAATACGATATGTAGGTTCTGTCAAGTCTGCGTTTGCTATGAAAGGCTGTCAAAAATCGTTTGTTGGATTGTCTGAAATTTGTATGCTAAACCGTAGGAAAATATATATTACTCAATAAACATATATTACTATGATGATTATCATTGTAATACTCACATTAATCTACACGTTAATGGAGGGATTGCGACAAAAATATATACAACATATGTGTAACGGGAGAATGTCATAATAGTTTACAGCTTTTCAGCTTGTGTTATCGAATAAATGTCTGGAAAAACGATGTATCATAAAATCGGTACATGATGAGGTGGAAAAATGGTTATGTCCAAGCAGAGTTTGAAATTAACTCAAAACACAGATAATGATGCTTTTATAAACGATCTTAATCTTTTTTTACAAACTGACTCCAAGTTATTAAAAACATTTTTTACATCATTAAAACTTGAACCCAGTAAAGAAATAAATGATGAATTGGAAAATTTATCTAAATTAATTCCGTACGACTTAAACTCATTAAAAAGGATAGTAAATGTTGGTAATTTTATATTTACCAAGCTCGAAGAGAGAAAAGTAAGTCTAGACGAAATTAAGAGTGATTTTGAAAAACTGGAGCTTAAAAAAGAAAACTTTGAAAAAATAAAGTCATTGTATGAAGATTTTGGAAAAAATTATGCTATTAATCGTCTGAAATACGACACTATACAATCCAGTCTATATGCAGTTTCGCCAAAGCTGAATAAAATATTACATGAACTAAATGTGCGGGTAATCAAAAGTAATGATGAAAAGAATCCAGTAATTATATCCCAGATTCCTGTAGCTTCTATTGAATTGAGAGCTAATGTCGTGTCAGCTGATATATTCGATGTATTATATAGTGCCAAGACTCTTAGATTTACTGCAACAATTGAAGATTTAGAAAAAACCATTGATGATTTGAATAAGATAAAATTGAAGTTAGCGAGCTTATCCATTCAGCCTAAGATATGATAATAACCAATTATGCCTGAATCTATAAATTTAAACCCTATATGTAATACTACGGTTATAACAAGTGTAAGCTTTATAAGCATCTGCACGGCGTTGATTGTTTTCATTAAAAAATTCTATTTAGATATTAATTTAATCTCAACAATATTGATTGTTTTGTCGATAACGACAGGTTTATTTATAATTAGTGCAATATCATCTTATTTGGAGATGGCGAGAGCTTCTTGTACAAAAGAGGATTTACTCTCTACGAGATTTCTTGCCTATGTAGTGGGAATAATCTTATTCGCAGTATCATCAGCAATGGTAATATATAACAAATAGGTGGAATATATATGAGCGTCTCAATAAATCTTTCAAAACTTGGAATGATTGTTTCGCTAATTATGATAGCTCATGCTTTAGTTTACTCAAATAAATACACATTATTAATCGTTATACTGGGATATATATTGATTGTAGTATCAACAATTGTTTACGGATTATACATGCCTCAAAGTAAGCAAAAATCTACGAGCTCGTCAGACTCTGAGACTGGTTTAAGCTTGATAGAGAATACTTATAGAAGAATCAACACATCAATCTTAGACAATCTAATGAGAGATAATATACGGATAATGTCGCCCATAAGGGTTCAAAGTTATAGTGAACTGTTGAGCGGGGCCGTTTATGTTAATAACATTGCTTATTTAGAACCTTATGCGAAATCAGAAGATAAAGATTATACAGCAGAGACAGTGATAAAAAACATATTTAAGGAAAATACATCAGCTAAAGAAGGGAATTACAAAGAAGATTATAATTCCCCAATGTATCAATAGGACAACTGAGGTTTAAATTTATCAGTCAAAGTCCCAAAAACAAATTGAACTTATAAAGCTCATCTCACTATGGGAGTGTAACCGTATTTGCTGAAACTTCATATAAAGGCTCATATAGTAATTAGCCCCAAATTTAGCTGAGTATACATATCATTAATAACATATAGTCACAACGTTAATTTCACCCTTTCACCCCGCGCCGCCTCTCGCTCCTGTATTCTCCAACAAGCGACTCAAGCCACTCTTCCTTGGCAGCCATCCTGCGCTTCTCAGCTTTCGCCTTCCACTCATCGATTGCACGTTCGATGTCCGCAGGGTTTATTCCCGCAAGCTCTTCAGCAGAATCAAACCTTATGTTCACATCCTTTGCTTTCAGGACAGGCATGTTCAGTTTAAACAACTCCTCTTCAGCGGCATGGGACATCTCGTTGCAGATTATCACAGCCCGGACACCCAGGTCTGAGAGCATCCTGGCTGTCATCGTACCTCCGCCGCTTGCATCCTTGAGGAGTATGACATCATCTTTCTTTATCCCGAACATTTCCTGCGTCTTAAGAATACTGTCTTTCGTAAAAGCATGGATTATCTTTACAGGAAGAACCTTGCCGCTTATCTCAAGCCGCCTGACGGTTTTTAATTTATTTATCCTCTCATTCAGGAACGAGATCCGTTTATTATTTTCCGAGACTTTGCTGTGCAGGCGTGCAATCTCTTTATCACGTATCATCATCCCTTTGTCTTTTTTAATCTGTTTATATACTTCTGTGCGCTGTCTGCTGATAAGCCCTTCAAGTTCCCTGATTTTACTCTCCTTCAGGTCAAGTTCACTTTTTAGCTCCTGTTGATACCTCTTCATTTCCTGGATGCTCTCTTCATATCTCTTTATTGATTCCCGCAGGTGGAGAACTTCTTCGTCCTTTCTTTCTTTAACAGCTTCGGTTTCCGGCTCTTTGACATCTTTTCTCGTGAGTTCCGATATCACGGCATCCACGGATTTGCCTCTCACGACCTGCGCTATCGCCTCTTCGGCATCCACCCCCTGAGGTATTTTTCTCTTTATCTGCTCGAACTTGTTCCTGTTCTTGCGGTACACCGATACGGCCGCTGCTATGGCATCTCGTTCGTGGTTGTTTGAGTAGCCGTACGGTTTTGCGAACTCTATCTTATCTTCAGTAGTGATTATATCCTCAGGCGAGCCGAGCACGGCATTGAACGCCCGGCGGATCTTTTCAACCGTGTTCGGGGTCGGGAACACGTCGCTTGCGATTATCAGCGGTCTTCCCTGCTCGGCTATCATCTCGATGACATCGGGAACAGATATCGTCCTTGAGCTGTGAAGCATACGCAGTTCCCCTTCAAGCGTGAGCACAGCTATCGCTGTTGTCGTGCCCGGATCAATCCCCACGATAATATAATCCCTTTTCCTTGTCGTGAGCGGTTTAAAAGCCAGGGCATCGCGTTCAATGCTTTTAACGCTCACCTGCACATCGCCGTACTTGCCTGAGTTGATGTGGAGCATGCTGTGCGGCGCATCGACAAAAAACTCAGCTCTTGAATATCCGCCGAATCTTTCGACAATGCTCTGCGTATATGTGAACCCGCCCGGCTTTGACAGGTCGTTCAGGTGCTCTTCTATATCCCTTGCCCGCTGCCTCACATGACCGTGCACTTTTCGCCTGTACCTGTTCTGGCTCCATCCGCCCTTTCCGAGTGACCTGGCCCTGCTGACCTTGATTATGGTCTTATCCTCAAAAGCCGAAACTTCATGACCGATCCCCATCTGCGCAAGACGCGCGCACACAAGAGCCTCATCATTCGGGTCAAACCTGTCAAATGAGATGCCCTGCCGTTTTGCAAGCCTCGTGAGCGGCTCAAGTACCTCGCCCCCGGTTACCTGGATGAGTTTCGTATTGTGCGGCAGCTTCTGGAGAAAAGAGACGAGGTCATGCTTATCAGATGCAAGTTCGTAGATATTATCTACCGCGATCAACTGCGGTTTCTCTTTCCATGCCATGCGCAGGAATTTATGCAGGCTTATCATCCTGTGATGCTCGACCCTGCCGTCTCTCAGCGCCACGACCGCATATCCCGGCGTCTCTTTTGACCGCATAGACCCTTTTGCGATATCTATCCCAAAAATTACTTTTTCAGGCATATGTTATATTGTTTATTACTCCCTGGATATCTCTTTTTATCCTGTATTTCCTCTGGAAAAACATCAGGATATTCTCAATATCCCTGTATAGCAGTTCCTTTGCATTGGTGTGAGCCGCAGCAACATACTGCGGCCAGTCGATGATCTCGCATCCTTCCGGATTGACGAATACGTTAAATTCGCTCATGTCCGCATGGATTATGCCGAGCTGGTATGCTTTTGTTACCTGTTTTAATATCTCATCCAGGTACCATCCGGGCTCATCCACTCTTGCATGTGCAAGCTGCTGTCCTTTTAAAACAGACATTACTATGGCATGCCTGTTATGATCGATAGGTTCAGGAACGCTTACCTGCGGGTAAAGCAGCTTTAAAACTTCAAATTCCCTTTTTGCTGCAAGGCGCGATGCATACAGCCAGGAAAGATGTCTTCTCTCTTCGATGTGCTCTCTCTTTATCCTGACCTTCTTGAAACTCATCATCCCTTCCCTGTGGAACTTTATAATGGCATGCCTGCCTGTGATACCGCTTGTAACTTCGTAAACCTTCGATTCCTTGCCCACACCGATAATCTCTCCGATGGCATTCACCGAGTCGCGGCTCACCAGGGCATTAAGGGCAAGAAGGTCGTAAGCTTCAAAGTATATCCTGTACCCTTCATAAGCCCCGTTACTCCTCTGAACGAGCTTGTTCGCTGCCAGCCGGGTAAGGAGAAAATCGGTCTCTTTCTGGTTGTAGCCTGTAAAATCAGCGATCTCTTCTTTGGGCACCCATTCATAGAACTTCATGCTGTTCTCAATGGCAAGAAGCACCCGGAACTCCCTGTTTGTAGTGTTGAGAAATATATCTGGAATACTTTCAAGCATCAAATTACTATATAACACTGCCCACTATAAAAATTAGTAATAAAAAAAGAATAGAAGGGGATTTACCTTCTTCCCCTGCCGCCTCTTTTATCTCTTCCTCCGCCGCGTCCGCCACCGCCATAGCCGCCACTGCGTCCGCCACCGCCGTAGC
>NZ_FZMP01000108.1 GCF_900196725.1 Candidatus Methanoperedens nitratireducens
TTTTAAGTTTTGACATATTTTTTACCTCGCATCTCTTTGATCATCCATGATAATATGTCGGCTCTTCTTTTTTCTTCTGCATCTGCTGGAAGTTGATAACAGGAACCGGCATCGATGGGGGTAGCCCGAGTGCTTTTGATAAAAGCAGCGCAAGAGGCGCCAGGTTAGCCACCATGGTATTTGCGATCTCGTTCTGGACATCCCCGGGCGCTTTTCCGGAATCCCATTTATCTTTTAAGTCTTTTAAATCCTCTTCGCTGTAATAATCAGATAACCCCTCAAACCTTATATGACCGATATTCGGGCTCAGGTAGTTTATAGCGAAAGTGTACTCCACCCTGAGCACTGATTTCTCCCCGAACGGAGTGTTCTGTGCCACCAGGGAGGGATTTCTAAGATTAATATCATAATTTATGTTAATGTTCTTGTATTTCCTGATATCTTCAGAGCTTGAGTATACCTTGGATTCCACATTTATAAGCTGAAAGTTTAAAATCATGTTTTACCATTATTTATTATGCACCCTGAAGTATTAAACTATTCCTTACCGTCCAAATCAGCCACATTATCAGCTTTCTGGCATGTACCCTGACCTTTCCATGAACAGCCTCCCCAGATACGAATTTTTCAGTTTTACCGCGCCGTTCCTGCACAGCTCGTGGCAGCAGTAGCATTTTATGCATTTTTCCCTGTCAATAAAAGGGCGCGGCTCTAATGTGATCGCTGATGCAGGGCAGCTGTTAAAGCAAATTTTGCATTTTTTACATTCTTTTTCCGATATCTCAACCCATGATACATTCTCTGCATATTTAAATACCCATTTACCTAAAAACCCTGGCAATTTGTAATATAAATACTTCGATTTTTTAAAGTCCGCTTTAACATCACCGATTTTTTCCCCGGTAACTTCGATCCGGTCAAGCTCACCTGTTCCGAGCCCCCGCTCATGCGCAAAGCGCGTTGTTAAGATATCCCTGTGCGGGAATCCCATAATCCCGGAGGCAACAGCATCAAGCGCCACGCAATCAGTGCTTGATAAGATCATGCCCGATTGTATCGGGGTCCCGTTCGTGGGGCCTTCACCTTCCATACCCACTATGCCGTCCATGACAGCAAGCCTGGGTTTTAGAGCGGAATAGATATCTACTAAAGCCTCGCTTAACCGTTCCTCCGTAGGTGCCTGCTTGTGTATCCTGGCCTTGCCCGAACCCGGTATTACGCCGTAAAAATTTTTTACTGCGCCCGTATATTTCGTGAGCTGATGGGTTTTCATTTTAGGCAGGGAAACAAGCACGTCACAATCGATTGCCGGCTTTGCGATATTGATAGTTGTTAAAACTTTGCCATTGACCTTTACCGGATATGTGCCTGTTGATTCAAAATTGATAAGCCTGCCTCCATACTCTTCACAAGCTTTCTTTATTCCACATAGCTCAAGCGACTGCGCCGTGTAGCCATAAGCACCAGAACTGTCCCCTACCCAGGGAACTCCGCCCGCTTCTCTTACTATTTCGGTCATCGCTCCCACGATAGCAGGATGCGTGGTCGCAGCCCGCTCAGGTGGGAAGCCTATTATTACATTTACTTTGAGCAGCACGTTGTCACCGGGTTTTATTATATTCCCTATCCCGCCTATCAGTCCAAGGCTCTGAAGAATTGATTCTTTAACTTTCTGATGCTCATAGTTCCCACATTTTACGATTGAGACTTTAACCATTAATCCCCCTTATTACAACAATGCGTCTATCTCCTTAAAATCCACCCTTGCAGTCGAATCAAGCGAGAGCGGCGTTATCGAGATATGCCCTTTTTTCATGACAGCCCTGACATCCGTCCCTTCCTCTGCATCCCGGATAAGCTCGCCATTTATCCAGTAGTAAGGTCTGCCCCTGGGGTCATGGCGTTCTTCCACGCCTGTTATGAATATCTTTTTTGCCAGTCTTGTTATCTCGATCTCAGTATCCATAGTTGCATGCCGCGGGATGTTGATGTTCAGCAGATCCACTCCGTCAGGAAGCCCGCGCCTGAGCACATTCCTAGCTATGCGGTTTACGAATTTGATTCCCACCTCAAAGTCATATGTATATTCCCGGTGGTCATCGAACTTATCCCCTTCGTCAATGACCTGTATGGATGCAGCAATCGAGGGAATGCCGTAACTTGCAGCTTCAAGTGCCGCCCCGATCGTGCCGCTTGTTGTGACAGTATCCGTGCTGATGTTCTCGCCAACGTTGAAGCCTGATAACACAAGATCGGGTTTCTCCTTCAGTACCGCGAAAATCCCCAGGATGACGGCATCCGTGGGCGTTCCCCCGACAGAGTAGGCTTTAATACCATTCATGCTGGCGCGCGATATGCGAAGGGGCTCGAATATCGAGATACCCCTACCTACGCCGCTTTTTTGAGTCGAAGGTGCCACGACTATTATCTCTCCGAGGTCGCTCACACTGTCGTATGCGGCTTTTAGACCTGTGGAATATACGCCATCATCGTTGGTTAAGAGGATCTTTTTCATTGTAGTCAGATATGCTTCGGTTAAAATAAATGTGTGGTTTCACGATCAATTCTCCGGGGCATTCTCCGCGGGCACGAAAAGCGCTTCTCCGTATTTGTCCTTGCCAAAGATTTTGATAACATCCTCTTCCGGCGTTTCGTTGCATTGCTTGCATAGATATTTGCCGATTTTTACTGCACCAAGACCGCTTTTGGTGTATTCGTTAAAACCGTTATCAACCATGCGACATCCACATTTTGGGCACGGGGGTGATATCTTCCTGCGAAAGATGTTGTTGGCTGTATATTCATATTCGTTGCCAAACCCACTACAAATCTCTATAAGAATAGGGGTCTCAGATAAATTTTTAAGTGTAAA
>NZ_FZMP01000112.1 GCF_900196725.1 Candidatus Methanoperedens nitratireducens
CCGTCCAATCCGTGTCATCCGTGTTCTATTACAATTGGAAATGTAACATCACTACTGAGGGCGATACCTTCGATACATATGTCTGCCATATAGCAAGGGAAACCTTCAAGGGGGCGCTCGGCTACGCTTTCGGGAATAAGGCGGAATTGAATATTAAGCATTTATTAACCCACGGCGATAGTTTTTGCGAGGTGATTGTACGGATGCCCTGAGGAGTATGTCAATAATGGCAGGAGCCTGGCATCAATTGCAACATAATAGCATATTTTAACGATTAAAGCCATCAATCGGTCTGTTATCGCTTGCCTGAAGATACTTTTTTTTGACTTTTTTTTGGCATTTATGCCAATTTTATGCCATTGATTGGCATTATTTGCTGTTCTATGCCATAATATGCTATTCATTGGCTTATCTTGCTAAATTTTTGTCAAATATTCTTTTAGCCTTGACATTAGATAGTCTTGACTAAAGAAGGTGGTCAAATATGAAATATTGGATCAAGTATGTTGCGGCTGCCATTTGTGGGACTATCGCAGGAGCGGCTTATTTCCTTCCCTCCGGGATGTTCCTCGCTTTTGTTGCAGGGTGGCTGTTCCTTATCCCGGCGGCGGGTATTGCACTTCTTGCCTACGGGCTGCGGGAACATGTGAAAGACAGAAAGAACAGAATCATGGTATCCATCAAACCAAACGAAGCAATGAGGGCGCTGGTTCGCAGGGAAATGGAACTCCAGAGAGAAAAAGAACTGCTGTTAAAAGAACTCAGCAACGGGGTAAAACGGGAGTAGTGGGAACCAATGATTGTCACTAGGCACATCTCCCTTGATAACGACTGCATTGAAAAGATGGGACCCTATGTTGAAAAACACAACGGCAATTTCAGTGCTGCGATCAGGGAGATAATCGACCGGGCAGGGAAATACAGTACCCTCAAGAACCTGCAAATAATAGACAATTCACTGTTCAAATGGATGCTGAACGAGACCGACGGGATGCTGGTGCCCGAAAAAATACTGGATGACCTGATTGATCCCATGCTGATAAATTCAATGCAAAAACTTGAAGAACATCTTAACCGCAGGTTCGGTGAGCTTGAGTGGGATATAAACCTCGCCCTGAAATGTGATAACGATACCTATCCCTCTGAAGTATTGATAGAAATAAAAGGCGCTGCCCAAAAAATAAAGTTCGCCGCCCGGACGCTTGCCCAGTACCTGGTAAAGAATTCACCCGAGCATGCACCCCTTGAGATTAAATCTGTTTTTAGCTCGGACGGGTGCATAAAAGTCGAGTTATCCAGATCGAATAAAAAAGATGCACAGAACAGCCTGATTACTTTTTTTGGCGGGATGAACGAGGTAATAAAAGCCATAAAAAGCCGCCCGGCTTTCTGGAGAGCCGTAATCAGCGGACATCTTCTGAGCAATTACAATATGGTCACTGTCCACAGGAATTACTTTGAGGACTTACTGGCAGGTAAAGTGCCAATGGGAGAAATAACGATAGAGACCCTTGCTAAAAAACCACTGCAAGAGATTCCGCTAAAAGAAATGCTCTCCCTGATAAAGGAAGTTTATGAGGCATCAAGGGTTACGGACAGGGTAGAGATTGACAGGGAGAACATAATATTATTCCACAATTATAGAAATAAGGATGTAATAGAAAAACTGAAAAAAAGCATTACCACGCTGCTGGAAGCCAACGGTCACCTGTACGATGCCAAGTCGACAGCCAATATGATTGTGCTGACACACAGACCTGATGTGGGCATAAAGATCAATGAAATCGTAAGCAATCTCAAGATCAGCAACAGCAGGGTAGACCAGGACCTGATAATGTTCATGGCTTTCCTGAAAGGGCTGAAAAACATTCCGGACATACCATTATCCCTGACATTTCTTGGCAGGAGGATGGGCAGGTCCCTGCTGCAGGAGTACGAGAAGGAGAACAATGTCAGGAACTGGGAACTGACAAACTTCCAGAAAGCTCTGGAAATCATCGATTCCAAACTCCACAGGGATAGCGAATGGAAACTGGAAGGGAAAAGCCTGCTGTACACGGTCAGGAAATGCAATATCGTTGCCGAGGGGAGCACATTCGATACCTGCGTCTGTCATGCCATACGGGAGACTTTCAAAGGGGCAATGAGCTACGCTTTCGGGAACAGTGCGGAACTTGAGATCAAAAAATTGCTATCACATGGTGATAATTTTTGTGAGGTGGTAATACGAGTGCCATAGAAGTTAATGATAACAGGAGAAGAGATCAAAAAACCGTTGAGCGGGAAAAATACAGGAGGGAGTGAGTAAGATGAAAACATTGCTTGAAAACATAACATTCGTAAAAGGAGTAGAATATCTTATAGTCGTTGCATTTTGTCTGGGATTTATCGCGTTCTGGATACTGGTGCACAACAGGGAGATCGAAGCAAAAAAGATTGTTTCAGTCGCTATCCCGCTTTCCCTGGTCTTCAGCGGAGCTGCTGTTGTACTTGCCACGAACGGCAGCCGGGAGCCTGCTGTCAGCACCACCATCCCGGAATCTGCAATCCCGGAGTATTACAGTAACGGCAGCCCTGCCACTTTCGCAGCACATAACCCGGATAACTGGCTTAATGTCAGTAACCCGGAATATCTCTCAATAACCTACGGACCTGCGGTGAAATTCCACCGGATAATGAGCGATAAAGTAAGTTGCTCAACCTGCCATCACAACAGCGGGAACGAGGTCCGTGCATGCAAAGATTGCCACAGTGCTCCGTTTAACCCCCAGAATTCAAGTAAGCCTGGTCTTAAGGCTGCCTACCATCAGAGGTGCATGGACTGCCATAAGGAGTTATTCAATGGCCCGGAGAGTTGTACCCATTGCCATGATGGAGGGGCTCCCGGCTCCCTGGCGGTTTCTGCTCCCGACCGTCCCCACGGGCTTACGTGGGAAACCTGTTCCGGATGCCATGCAGATGGAATTCCGGGAGGAGGGCAGGAGGCTAAGATAGTGTACCATGACAACTGCCTCCGGTGCCATACAAAAAGCATCGCAGGCGCTGCAGCGGTGCCTGCCGACCATGCAGGACGCGCAAGTAATACATGCCAGGGATGCCACAAGCCGTCGGGAGGAGGATAAAATATGGTAACCAGAAGAAATTTCCTGAGGATCGGGGGCTCGCTCATTGCCCTGAGTGTCGCGGGGAATAGCGTAAAAGCTGCCGAGGATTTTGAGGGCAACCCGGATCGTCTTGGAATGCTCTCGGACATGACAAGGTGCATCGGCTGCCGCCGCTGTGAAGCTGCGTGCAATAAAGCCAATAAGCTTTCACCTCCGAAAACATCGTTTGAAGATACTTCGGTCTTTGAGGAGAAAAGAAAACCCTATGTGGCTGACGTACAGTCTTACACAGCGGTCAACCGCTACGAAGTGAATGGGAAAACAGTTTACCGTAAAGTACAGTGCATGCACTGCGATGAGCCGGCATGCGCTTCCGCCTGCCCTGTAGGCGCGCTTAAGAAATCCCCGGAAGGACCGGTGACCTGGAACGATAAGGTGTGCATCGGATGCAGGTACTGCATCATAGCCTGCCCGTTCTATGTCCCTGCCTTTGAGTATTCAAGCGCATTTGATCCGAAAATACAGAAATGTTTCATGTGCTACCAGAACAGGATAACAAAGGGCATTATCCCGGCATGCGCCGAGGCATGCCCTGTGGAAGCGATCACGTTCGGTAAGAGAAGCGATCTTATCAAGCAGGCATGGCTCCGCATATGGGATAATCCGGATAAGTATATCGACCACATCTATGGTGAACATGAGGCAGGTGGAACAGGCTGGCTGTATATCTCAGGTGTTCCTTTCTCTCAGCTTGACTTCCAGATGGATATAGGGACGACATCGTATCCAAAGTACACCAAGGATTTCCTGTCTATGGTCAATCTCACCCTTGTTTCATGGCCTGCGCTGCTGGGAGGGTTTTACCTGGCATCCCGCAGGTCGCATACGGCTCATGATGAAAAACCAGATGAGGAGGTGGATGAACAATGAACGAATATCCAGGTGAGTATGTAAAAAAACAATATATAGAGAACGAGATAACACCGGGCAGGGAAGAGACCGGTGCCGAGATAATAAGTAACTGGCTAAGTGAAAAATTCTTCATGGGTCTTACCCCGAAAGAATATCTGAAGACTCTCATCACGCCGTTAAACTTTGTCGCAGGCATTATTATCGCCGTCGGGATGTTCCTTATATTCCAGCGGTTCCTATTCGGTCTTGAAACAATAACCGAAGCTTCCAACGAGCAGCCGTGGGGACTTTTCCTGAGCTGGGGGCTCTTTTCCGGCGTGCCTTTCTCAGCGTCGGGATTTATCATAGGAACGGCTGTGTACATCTTCGGGCTCAAGAAATACCAGCCTATAGTCAAGAATGCCATTTTGCTGGGTTTCCTGGGATACCTGTTCGCCGTGATATTCCTGATGATCGACCTGGGAAGACCATGGAGGATATATTATCCGATGTTCATCTCGTTCGGCACAGCCTCGGTCATGTTCCTTGTGGCGTGGCATGTGGCTCTTTACCTCTCGGTCCAGTTCCTTGAGTTCTCACCTTCCACACTCGCCTGGCTGGGCTGGAAGAACGTTCGAAAGATAGCCGTGAGCATGACCCTGGCTCTTACTATATTCGGCGTGATGCTTTCCACGCTTCACCAGTCGGCCCTGAGCGCGATGTTCCTCCTTGCACCGGGAAAGCTTCACCCGCTATGGTACACGTCATATCTGCCGTGGCTGGCTTTCATCTCGTCCATAGGAGGCGCGATTGCCCTGGTGATCGTGGTAACCAGGCTCACGCAGGTTTTCCTGAATGACAGGGCTGATTCCCACTACCTCTCGAACCTTGACGACATTACAATCGGTCTTGGCAGGGCGGCGGCTTTCGTCCTGTTCACATACGTCGGGCTGCGCCTGATCAGCGTAATTCACGAGGGCTCATGGAAGTACCTGAATACGCCCTTTGGCTACTGGTTCCTTGTAGAGATACTTATCCTGGGCATTGTTCCCTTCCTGTTCCTGCATGGGGTCCAGAAGAAGAACGTAAGGCTTGTCCAGTACTCCGCAGCATTGACTATGCTGGGCATTATTATGAACCGTTTCAATATATCCCTGATAGCCTTTAACTGGAAACTGCCGGAAAGGGGTCTGTTCTTTTGGAAAGAAGTACTGGTCGTCATGGCTGTTGTGACCATCGAGATATTGGTTTACCGCTGGGTCGTGAACAGGATGCCGGTGCTGAGGCAGCATCCGGACTATATCGGGGATGAGCACTGACTGCTGGCCCGGTCAATCCGCCACACACGTATGGCTGCGCCATACGTGGATTCCCATTTTTGAATACTGCTGGCTCGGTCACTACTCCGCACTGGAAGGTGCGGAGCATCAGAGTGAGTGCATGAGTATTTCCTATCGTTTATTCGTGGTTTTAGCTTTTGTCAGTAGATGGGGGCACGGGATATGTATTGGAATAGAAAAGATAGACATCTCATATTTCGAAATTCTCAATAGCTTTGCTTATGCCCCAGACTTCGATTATCTTTTCCTCGTTTATTTTTATCAAAATGCCCGTCATTCGTGATTAGAACTGCGCCTTCCTGAAGACAGGAAACGGCGTTATGATGTCTATTAAATAACTTCTCTTCTGGGAAATACGATTTGTAGAGGCGCAAAGTTTGCAAGTAAGCTATATTATATAAATAATCTCAGCATTTATTGAACAACATACGCAACAGCTTTCCATTCAACCGAAAGTTTTAAATTCATTGATATCATATCTCGATATCGGAATTTGATATTATGATTGACAAAGATTTTTTGGAACGAGCTTATAACCCCAGCTCAGAAACCCCTGGCGATTTATACAACCGACTCTTCGGCTGGGAAAAGAAAGAGGAAACTATATGAACCCTTTTTACTACGAACTCATCAATTATGTAATGTGGGCGGTCACTGCTCTCCTTATTTTTGTCCGCTACAAAAACCAAAGAGACTACTGGTATCTCTTGATTGGTTGGTCGCTCGTCTTTCCACTCGACTATATATCTGATAAATATAGCCTGTTTCTTAGATACAATGAGGGCTTTACTATGCTCTTTGATCGCTACCCTTTGTTTCTACTTCCTGCCTTTGGGTGGTTCTTCGCCCTTCCGACAATCCTTTGCTTGCGCTTTAAGAACAAGATTGATGCTCTACATCTGTGGCGGAGAGTTGGCATTTTGTTTGTAGTCTTTTTGGCTTTGGGCTTTGTAGCAGAGATTGCCTCCACGTCGTCTGGTTATTATGCTTATTACTGGCCAAGCACGTGGATGATTAACGGAGTCGTGCCCTTGTCTATTCCTATTACTGACTCCATATACCTTGTAATGCTGTATTTCGGACACAAAGTGGCAATAGAGTATTCGGTAAACAAAAAATGGATATCCGGGTTTCTTATTCACATAGGCACTTACTATGTGGTGTTTGCACTTGGAATTTTAATAACTTGGCTTTTCGTCTGGGCCCTGGGAATCAAGCCGACATGGTAACCATCGTAATCTGATATTATGATAGACAAAGATTTTTTCCTTGGATTTATAAAAGTCCATATACTTCATCATGCCAGAAAAGAAGAGATTTATGGAGTAGAAATTTTAGATGAATTGAGAAGGCATGGCTATTCCCTGAGTCCAGGTACGCTGTATCCCACTCTTCATCTGCTGGAAAGAAAGGGTTACTTGAAAAGTAGAAAGGAAACCGTAAATGGGAAGGTAAGGAAATATTATGCAATCACGCCAGCAGGTTCAGAAATGCTGGAAAAGTCAAAAATGAAAATTAGAGAACTTGTGGATGAGGTTTTGGGTAGTTAAGGAGGTTATAAAAAATGAACACAATTGTATCCATAACACTGTTTGTTGTCGGACTTGGACTGGTCATCTATTTTGCTGAAAAACTTGTCAAGGGAGTTGTTGGAGCATCCATAGGATTTGGTATTTCCACATTCCTCATCAGCGTCATCTTTATCGGCTTCGACCCGGAAAATCTTGCTGTTGGGGCTGTAGGCTCTTTTGAGGGAGTAGCAGGAATTGCCCTGGGTTCCATCATCGGAGCTGCTATGGTTGCGATTGCCCTTGCATTTGGGATAACAGCAATTGTTGCACCTATGAGGTTTGAGCATGTCCCAAAGCAGATTCTTGCCGTGCCCA
The DNA here is from genome assembly GCF_900196725.1 of Candidatus Methanoperedens nitratireducens. Lineage (GTDB taxonomy): Archaea > Halobacteriota > Methanosarcinia > Methanosarcinales > Methanoperedenaceae > Methanoperedens > Methanoperedens nitroreducens_A. The sequence continues at coordinate 7,222 of NZ_FZMP01000112.1, forward strand.
TTCTGGCAGTACTTATCTTCTGGATATTAGCCTTTGATGGACAGCTTTCGAGAATGGATGGCGCATTTTTGCTCCTTGGGTTTGTTCTCTCCATTGTCTATCTTCTGCGGTTAAGTAAAAGAGGGCTTGATATCAAACCTACAGGAGAGGTTGCCGAAACGCTGGAGGAAGCTGAAAACTTAAGCAAATGGAAATCTTTTGGGCTTCTTCTTCTATCGCTTGCAGCTATCATCATTGGAAGCGAAATGCTGGTCACAGGTTCTGAGACCATCATTGCAAGCCTCGGGCTTTCTGATACTGTTTTTGGAATGACTATCCTTGCATTTCTGGTGAGCATCGAGGAGCTTGCAAGAGAGCTTCCAGCAGCGCTGAAAGGAAGACCTGAGATCAGCTTTGGGAATGTAGCTGGTTCCATCCTTGCTTTTTTCCTGTTTAATGCCGGGATTATAGCTCTGGTAAATCCTATCACAGTGGATACTGAGGTCTTGAGGTTCTATCTTCCTCTGTGCTTCGGTACGGTTATTGCGGTCTCGCTTTTTATGATGACCAAGAATATACCACGCTGGGCCGGTGGAATTTTAGTTGCCCTATATTTGATTTTCGTCATCGGAGGCTTTATCAGGTAGGAGTGTTACGGAAATGACAGAAGCAAAATCAACAAAAGTGAAAAGTATAATACCCTTTGACCAGCCAATTAAGATTGCTTTATTGTTTTTCCACTTTATCGGTTTCAGTATATGGTATGGAGGTGCAGTTATAGGTGCAGAAGCATCTGCCACATTTCCTGTGATGGCAGTGGTTTCTGGTGTGCTTCTGGTTGTTCGCGAACTCTATAAGGATGGGTTTGTATGGCTTATTGTAACTGAGGGAGCGTTGACCATTGTCAAAGTCGCGCTGCTTGTAGTTGCCAGTACACTGATGAGATATGAAGTTCCTATCTTGAGCATAGTAATACTGTGTGGGCTTCTCAGTTCACATCTTCCTGAAAGAATTAGAGAAAAGCTGATAGTGGGATGGGGCTATTACCAGTAATAGAGGCGTGCCCGTATTCAGTTCCACAATTATTATGCTGGTTTTAGAAAATCCTATGATGCACACTATCCCTATTGCCTTCAGTCACAAACCCCGTACATAAGGACGAGGCCTGTATATAGCGTTTTTTGCATGGTGTATATCCTGAGTTTCAATATACTTGCTTACAACTTCCCACCCATTTCCCACGCTTCCATGAAAACAACTTGGCGCCCAGAGATGGTCTCCGCACCATTCTTTGAGATGAGGGAAAGCTTCCCGTAATCTCTTGCTCGAAACTCCTTTTATCTTCTTCGCGATATAGCTCAGAGAATATTTTGGAGGATACCGGAAGAAAATATGGACATGGTCGGGATTTATGGCAATCTCGATTATTTCGATGCCCATTTCCGCACATGTTTTACAGATAATGCCCTCCGCAATCATTGCGACATCGTCCACCAGTATCTTTCCCCTGTACTTGGGAGCGAATACAATGTGATCGGACAATAAAGATACCGTATGTCTGTCGTGGCGGAGTTCTTTATTTTTCGTGTTCATTAAAGTCCAATAATGCCCGCTGAATTAAAACGGCTTGGCAAGCAAAGTGAAAGTATTAATGGAATTGACATAAACTAAACGCAGCATTAGGCGCAAATGGCAAACCGTCCCGAATGGAAGGGTAGATATATCCTGCGCACTTGGAGGTGTTGCACATCAGCATAACTGCCAACACGAATTGAAACTGTCACGTATTGGCGATACCTTCATATCTAACCTCCACTTTTAATGTAAAGAGATGACAGGACGCTCAATCGATATAGCACTCACGCAGTCAGAAGCCGGCGGCTGTATGGAATCGGTTTATGAAAACGTTTGCACGCTCACAACAGATCCTGAGTTGAGTTTTAATTACGCCACAACGGACGAGCTGAACAACTGGGGATTCTCTGAAGGATGTTTTAGCTGTTTTTTGCAGGATAAAAAAGACGTGATAATACAGGTCATTACGACATATCACCACAGGGATGGGGCGAACTGCGCATACCAGGCTGATGTGGACTATTTAAAAAAGAACGATTATGGTAAGTTAATAGAAGCAAAAACATTAGGTGAAGCCTCTGTCCTGTTCGAGAAAAAGCAGAGCGACGGGACAACTTATAATCTGTTATTTTTTAAAAACAATGTTTTTGCTTCGATCAGCGCTAAATATAAAAAAGAGAAAGCTGATAACGTCCATCATATCATCGGACTTGCCGAAAAAATAGAAGGAAAGATCGCAGTATAATATTTGAGTATATACTGCGTTTGTGCAGATGTGGACCTTAATCAAGTAGCCGGATTATGCGTCTAATTCAGCATCCTGACCGATCACAGTACGCTCAGATGTGGCATCGATTAGATCTTCTTTATTGATTTTATTCTTTGCCTCATAGTATTTCTGCTGCCACACACTTATCTGTTCTATTGCGAATTTTGCCTTCACATAGGGATTAAGTCTCTGGAACTCTTTATCCACATCGCCTAACAGTATTTTGATTTTGTCTTCATTCTTATCTCCCATTTTCTTTGCCCCCCGTACTATCTAAGATTTTAACTTTTGGAAATTATGTCCTCCCCTCCATATCTTAGTATAAACGTAGAGGTCGGGTACAACGTAATTCCCACTCCGTCGGTAAGAAGTTGTATTGTTATATGTATATATAAAACCATCGGAATTTTCATTCAGGTTTAAAATATCATATCCTGCCATATCAGCAAAACCTGTATTTCAAGTAAACTTTCCTGAATTTCCGCTTCCAGACATTGACCTGATTTGCTGCAAGCTTTGCCCGCTCATTCGGGGGGAGCTTCCTTAACTCTATATCTATTTCACTTACCAGTGATTCAATCCTATTTTTGTTCACTTTTCCCATCTCCTTCGCCATCTGTATATTTACCAGGGTTTTTATTTACAGCGGTTCTCTCCTCTTGTTCGCAACTATAGCTAATGCAAGAGATAAGTAAAACCTAAAATTTTCCCTTTATACCCTGTGAGAAAAACTTATGTTATAATGGTATTTATAACCTTCTGTACAATCCGTTTATTTTCAAATAAGCTATAAAATTATTTTACAATTTAGAATGAAGAATTCATATCTCCCACCTGTTATCCACAGGAAAGCACTCATTGATCCACATAAGTATCCTGTTATTATAGATGATATTGTACTCCCTTGAAAGCACGGGGATATCTCCGAAGAAATCACTGCCGACAATCTCCATTTTCAGTATATCCCGCCTGGTCTCAAGCTTGTGCTCCCGCAAAATCCTGCCTATCGGGATATCCGCACGCATAAGGTCGCTGCTGACCGCGGGCGGCATTCTTTTAACAGCCGCAAGGGACTTTGCCAGCACATATGTTGTTCCTTCCGCGTTCAGCGTCACAAGCCTGCTGTTCACTTCATCCCCGGCTTCTATTTCCAGAAGCCTTGCAATGTCGTGCGTGGCTTTTATGATTTTCTGCTCCAGGGTCACGACTTTAACTTTTTTCCCCGTAAGCAGCTCAAGCAGCAGTGTGACAGAACCGTCAGTGCCCGCACAGATGCGGAGGCATACGGGAATATCCGGTCTTTTTAGCACATCCCACAAATTCAGGCTCCCTGCACGTCTTTTTTGGCTTTTGCAAGGCGCTCCTTTGCAGTATAGCCTGTCGCCTCTTCAAGAAAAACCCTGTAGCGCCTGTTAGTATCGAGAATAACATCATCAGCAGCGCCTTTGCCGGATTCAGAATCGACACACATCTTCTTTTTATCGACCCAGACCGCTAACCTTGAAAATGCGCCGTAACTCAGCGTAAGTTTACCGTTCTCTTCTTTCACTTCCGCGGGAAAATTCTTCTTCAGCACTTCTCCGACTCGAGCAATATCCTGGGAAAACCCTCGCTTAAACGAATACTCCTGAATAATATCACCGGCGTACTAAAGGTCTGGCATAAGATTAAAAGATTACTGAAAAATTACAGGCTCAAACAAAATCCGCATCATTATAGACTTTTACCGACTCTACTTTCCCGTCGTACCCATTGATCTCCAGAGCCTCGCTTTTACCTCTTATCTCCCATACCGGGATATGGAGCAAATCCATTTCCATGTTTATGTCCTGCGGTTCGGGGGAAAATACCCTGTTCTCGAACACTATCGTATCCCCTATCATCTCGTTCAGCCTTACCTGCTTTGTGTGTTCCCTGATAACCGCATCCAGAGCCCTGTTCAATGCATCCTTTTTCTCGACTTTTGGCTGCTTTATCTCATAATTCTGGGTAGGTACAAGCGTATTATCCTGGATATCCTTGTATTTATTGAAGGAATTTACACCTGTGAGCGCATTGATATAACCTTCGCCCTCGCCGTTGAGGTCTATAACCCTTGATTTGAACTTCTTCTGGCTTTGGAAAGAATACCTGTAATACCAGACAGGGACGAATTTTAACTGCTGGTACTTCGGTTTGCCGACCTTGGTTTCAGCAATCGATAAAGAGTCCGCCTTCCCGATGTTGACTGCAACAGAGCGCAGGAATATCCTGATGGTCTTCTCATACTCTTTTCTTGGCGCTTCTCTGGGAACCTGAGCCAGTGGCATACTTTCTTTTTTAATTGGCTTCTGTTCGCCGGGTTCTTCAAGCGCCCCTGCCAAGACAGCCCTTCCGACTCTGGATTCAAGCTCACTCTTGTCCCAGAGTATTAACCCCTCTTCAAGAGCCAGAGAGCGGATTTTATCATCAAACGATTCTGAGATCTGTATGCCTTTACCCCCGTAACTCTGCACGCTATTTGAGAAATGCCTGATGCTGTTGGCATTGGTGGAAGGCTCATATCTAATGAACAGGTGCTCCGAATCTTTCTCCGCAAGCAGGTCGCTTATTTCCGACGGATTTATACTGTAACCGTAATACGTGAAGATTTTTCTCAATATATCAATCACTGCTTGCTTGTTCATAGGTACTACACCTCTCACCCGACTGAAATACTTTATCCTTTTGAAAAAACCAATGATGATGTCGGTAAGTATTTATCACGTATTGTAATTATAAGAATCAAGATGACCGATATAACGTTCATAATCTCAAGGATCGAAAGCATGATGTACGAGGTCACCTTTGACCCTGTTCAACGCAAAGGGAAAATAATAGCCAATATATCAATCGTTGATGAGGCTGACTTCAAGAAGGTCCTTAACCTTATCAGGCAGGCCGTACACAGCGGTCTCTCGGTCAGCCCGTACATTAAAATAATCCGTTCGGGTGAAAAAATCGGGAACCTGAAAATAGAGAAGGGGAAAACAGGCATAGCCACGGCATGCAGCATCACGATAGACGGCGTACTGCTCAAATCCGGCGTACCCGTCAAACCCAAATTCGGAGGTGTTGTGGAAATCCACGACGGTTCACCGCTGCGGTTTACGGATATTTTAACGTATGAAAGTACGACCATCGACCCGCTTGATGTACTGATGTCGCAGGAACTCACCTCAGTAACCGAAATGGTCAATACCGGCTCAGGCAAGATACTGGCGAACCTGCGGGAGGCTCCCATGGCGGCACGCGACAGGATAGAGCAGGTGCTTGACTCCCTCGTGGAAGCAGGGTTCTCATGCATCCTTGAGGTCGGGGAACCCAACAGCGATATACTGGGCATCCAGGTGGGCAGGGATAAACTCGGTATTGCTGTTATCGGAGGCACCAATCCCATGGCTCTTGTGCAGGAGCATGGCATCGATATCAATACGCAGGAAATGTCGATACTTCTGGATATCGGGGAAATGACACATATAGATGAGGTAAAATAGGTTTAACCTTCAGGATTTTACTATCCCGCTTTCCTGTACAAGCTCCTCTGCCTGTTTTAACATTTCATCCATTATCTTTAATCCCTCTAGCCAGAAACCCGGGTCGTCCAGCCGTATCCCGAAATCTTCAAGCAGCCTCTGGGGGGACTCACTTCCGCCCGAGGCAAGCAGCTTCATATATCCGGGAACGAAGCTCTTTCCTTCTTCCATGAACATCCTGTAAAGAGAAAGCACAAGCAGTTCGCCAAATGCGTAGGCATACACATATCCCGGGGCTTCAAGAAAATGGGGGATGTAACTCCACCACGCCCTGTAATTATCCGTAAGGGTGACCGAGTCTGCGAACATCTCTTTCTGCGTTCCTATCCAGAGTTCTCCGAACCGCTCCCGGGATAGTTCGCCCTTTTCGCGTCTCTCCCTATGGATAGCATCCTCGAACCTGTTCATGGCTATCTGCCGAAACACAGTGGCGAACATTTCTTCAAGTTTAACGCACAGCAGGCTCAATTTCTCGTCTTTGTCCGCAGCCCTGTCCAGCAGCGACCTGAACACCAGCATCTCCCCGAACACCGAAGCTGTCTCTGCCGTAACAAGCGGCGTCCGGCTGTTGAAATAACCCTGCTCCTTTCCAGCAAGGTACTGGTGTATGCCGTGACCCAGCTCATGCGCCACGGTCATAACGTCGCGGTTTTTCCCGGTATAATTGACCATCACATATGGATGTACATCAGGCGTGGAGGGGTCGCTGAAGGCGCCGCCCCTTTTGCCGGGCATAACAGGGGCATGTATCCACTTTCCGTCAAAGAACAGCCGGGCAATCCCCTCAGCCTGCGGGGAAAAATCACCGTAGGCTCTCAGAACTATATCTTTACATTCATCCCAGGGGACGACCATTTCTGCAGATACGGGAAGCGGGGCATATCTATCATAGTCGAATAACTCGTCCAGCCGGAGTAATGCCTTTTTTAATCTGTAATATCTCCGGGGAATGTCATACCTGCTCCTGACCGCATCCACAAGCGCCTGAACGATTTTATCATCTATCTCATTATCAAGGTTCATGGAACTTATCCAGTCCGGATACTTCCGCAGGCGGTCCGTAATCATCTTATCCGCCAGGATGGTGTTGAAGATATGCGCAAGTACATGAAGCTGGGCCGATAATCCATCTGTGAACTCCTCTGAAGCTTTTGTACGCACCTGGCGGTCGGGATTATAGAGGTCTGAAAGCACCTCTTCCTCTGTCCTGCCTTCTTTTCCGAACTTTGTCTGGGAAAGCAGTTTCTCAAAGAGCTTATTCCAGCTACTTGCCCCGACCGGGGATAATTCAGCCAGAAGTTTTTCTTCTATTTCCGATAAATGGTGGGGTCGGTATCTTCTCAGTTTTTCCAGGTAATGCCTGTATTTGCTGACCGCAGGAGCTTCAAGAAGCGGCTGTGCAATAATATCATCCAGCGACGCCCACTCAAGCTCAAAGAAAAGGAGGTCTCTCTGGAACTGGCTTGCGGTTTCATGGAACTTCTGCAAGAACGCGCTTGAGCCTGCATCGTTAGCCTGCGTGGCGAAATTGAGATATGCGAACGAGCCGATGCGCGCGGTTCTTCGGGAGATGTCTTCAAGTTCGGTGACTGAGGTGAGAAGTTCGGTGGGGGAGATGTCTTTTAGCTTTCCGCGGTATTTTGATGAGAACGATGCGACCCGGCTCTTGATGGTTTCTATGTCCTTTTCAATGTTCCCGTCGTTGATGCCCCTGTAAAGTGGGGTTAAATCCCAGACTATATCTTCACTCCCAAGTTTGGCTGCCATATCTGATGAGTTTAGGTTAGTATCTATTAATGATATCTATTTAGTCCGTTAAGCCTTTTTTTAACTATCCTCTATCTGGAAGTATTCTGTTTTAATCTGCCCTCACCTATATCCATACTCCCTTTTCGCGCGCATCAAATCCCCTATCTTTGTAGAAGTCAGAAGTTCAAAGACTATCCCCACCAGGAACAGGACAAAGAGATAATAAGCCGCAGCCGAAGCGCCTTTACTCAGAGCAATAGCAGCAGCAACAAGAGGTCCTATGAGCGTCCCGATAACCCCGGATGCGTGCATGAGCGCCCTTGCTTTAGCAGAAGCTTTCAGGTATGAGAAATAATCGATCTTCAGCGTTGGCTCAAATTTTGCCGGGCCGTTGAGGTAATAACGCATGAACCTGATACCGAGCAGAGTGCCTGCGAGATAATGCGAGAGAGGATGCAGCGTCGTCAGAAGCACAAGGGCGCTGATGTAAAGCATCCAGTCAGAATTTACCAGGAAAGCCAGGACTATGGCAGCAATTGTAAGGGCAAGCTCAAGCAGGTTCCCGATTGGAACGCTAAGGGTGAAAGAAACTTTTTCCCTGAATCTTTTCTGGCTTATTCCTGCTATTAACCCCAGCAGCTCATCGTCATTTATTCTATCTCTTTTCACCTGGTCGATAATACCCATGAACTCTTTTCCGTTATAGTTCTTCCTGAGCTGCTGGAGACGCTCTTTTAATTCTTCGTGCATATTACCTCGTCACGATTATAATAAGGTCTTTACTGTCAAAAACCTTGCCATCATAAATCACCTGTGCTCTCGCATGATATTTTATCTCATCGCCTGCGGCAAGAGTTCCCCGGACATCCATGAGCCTGAATCCCGAATCCTCGCCAGGGCGCAGGTAGCCGAGATCATAACTTCCGGGAGTGAAATTGAGATAAGGTTTGTCTGATGAGTTCACGTTGAACCGGACAACAGGATTGATGCCTGAGACACCGGAGTTGTTGACACGTATCTTTACCTGTTTAGCCTCGCCGTTCTTGAGACTGATGCTTGAGGGCTCAAGGTCAAGAATCACATCCTTCTTTTCCTGTGTATTTTTTTCAGACAGGCACCCTGCAAAAAGTGCAGATACTACCATAATCGCAATAATTATTTTCATATCAGCAGGGTATTATCATCTTATTATTATTAAAAAGTATTGTTATTCCTGCCTTATCATGGTCTTCTCAGGTGCTCGCAGTTCCCTGCAACAATCTTTTCAAGCTTCCCCTCGCCTGTCTCCAGTACCAGTGCGCCCTCGCTGTCCACTCCTATCGCTTCACCGTATATCGTCCTTGCCTGGGTCGTGATCTTCACCCATTCCCCGATGGTCGCGGACATGTTCCTCCACTCTTCGAGTATGGGTGAAAAACCATCTTTCTGGAACTTCAAATAAAGAGACTCGAATTCCCCAAGCAACCTCTGAACGAATTCAACGCGGTTTATCTCGCTGCCAAGCTCTTTTTTCAGGGAAGTGGATGTCTCCCTGATCTCTTCAGGGAATGATTCGGTATCCACATTCGCATCTATACCGATTCCTACAACACAAAAATCTATCAGGTCGATCTCAGCCTCGATCTCGGTTAGAATCCCGCAGACCTTTTTCCCGTTTATCAATACATCGTTTGGCCACTTTATTTTTGCCGGAAGTCCGTAACTGCGGACTGTCTTTGCGACCGATACCCCTGCAAGGAGCGTTATCCTGGACGCGTACAGCGGCTGTATCTTCGGCTTGATGATTATGGAAAGCCATATCCCGCCTTCAGGAGATATCCACTTCCGTCCCATACGTCCGCGCCCGCCTGTCTGGGATTCTGCAATGACCACGGTCCCCTCCTCGACCGAGCCCGCTATCTCGCGGGCGATGATATTGGTGCTTTTGGTCTCCTTAAAATACTGGATGTCTCTTCCGATTATTTGGGTCTTAAGCCCTGCCTTAACCGCCGCCGGTGTTAACAGGTCAGGCGTACTGGCAAGCGAATACCCGATATTTGTAGATGATTCGATCATATATCCCTCAGCCCTTAATGCCTGGATGTGTTTCCAGACTGCTGCCCTTGAGATCGCAAGTTCATGAGCAAGTTCTTCTCCGGAAACATGTTCACCTTTTCTTGCGAGCAACTTCCCAAGTATATTATATTTTATTTTATCTCTTATATTCATTGCGCTCGCCGTCTTTTGCAGTCTGTATGTAAGCCCCGACAGCTGCAGTTATCGCCGCCACTTTCTTATCCTCCATAGTCAGGGCTGAAGCCAGCGTGGCTCCCTTCTCCTTTTCAGCTTCCACGACTCTCTCGACTTCGGCGATGATATTGTGGTCTTCTATGAAATGTGTGGTAAGCTCACCGCGCCTGAAATATTCGTTATTCATAACAGCCTTATGGAAGGGTATGTTGGTTGTCACCCCGACAATGATATATTCATACAGAGCGCGTTTCATGCGGGTAATTGCTTCGTTCCTGTCCCTTCCCCAGACCGTGAGCTTTGAGATGAGCGAATCGTAGAAAGGCGTTATGGTATATCCCGTGTGCACGCCGCTGTCCACACGCACTCCGGGACCTCCGGATGAACGGTATCTTCTGAGCTTCCCTGGCGATGGCGTGAAGTTATTCAGCGGGTCCTCGGCGTTCAGGCGGCATTCTATCGCCCATCCTATCTGCCTGATATCTTCCTGCCTGTAACTTAACTCTTCACCCGCAGCAATCCTTAACTGCTCCTTTGCAAGGTCAACTCCTGTGACGACTTCCGTTATCGGGTGCTCTACCTGGAGACGGGTGTTCATCTCAAGGAAATAGTAGTTCCCTTTTGAATAAAGGAATTCGATGGTACCTGCATTCGTGTAATCAATAGCTGCGGCAGCCTTTACCGCATCCGAGCCCATTCTTTCCCTTAATTTCGGCGTCATGACAGGGGACGGGGATTCTTCGATCAGTTTCTGGTGCCGGCGCTGGATCGAGCATTCACGCTCGCCCACATGGATCACATTACCGAAGGAATCAGCAAGTATCTGGAACTCGATGTGGCGCGGTTCTTCCAGGTATTTCTCGATGAACACCGTTGCATCCCCGAACGAGGACTTTGCAACCCTCTGTGTGGATTCGATGGTCTGAACAAGTTCCTCGGTTTTCCGGACTATCTTCATCCCGATACCGCCGCCGCCAGCCGCGGCTTTTATAATCACAGGGTAACCGATTCTCTCTGCGGTTTTCACGGCTGCATCAAAATCACTTATACCGCCATCGCTTCCGGGAACGACCGGGATCCCGGCGGCAACCATCGCTTTTTTTGCTGTTATCTTGTTGCCCATGTTCTCGATAGCCCTGCTTGTGGGACCTATGAATGCTACCCCCTCTTTCTCGCACCTTGCTGCAAAATCCTCGTTCTCGGAAAGAAAACCGTATCCCGGATGGATGCCTTCTGCGCCGGTTTTATGCGCTACGTCGATTATAGTGTCCATGTTCAGGTAGCTCTGGCTTGCCGGGGCAGGACCGATGGGATATGCCTCATCAGCATACTTTGCAAAGAGAGCGTTCTTATCGACGTCGCTATATACCGCAACAGTCTTTATGTTAAGCTCCCTGCATGCACGCATGACGCGGATTGCGATTTCACCGCGGTTTGCTATAAGCACTTTTTTGAACATAGATTATCCGATGATTAGTAACGTATCCCCGGCGCTCACTGTACTGCCTTCCTTAACTAGTATCTCTTTCACAGCACCAGCGTGGGGAGCATGGATATTGTTCTCCATCTTCATCGCTTCAAGTACCATTACAACATCGCCCTTCGCCACCGAATCGCCTTTTTTGACCTTTACCTTCAAAACCATGCCCTGCATACTTGCAGTAACTGCGCCATCAACAGCCTTTGGTCGTTCAACCACCATCTCCCTGGCGGCTGCGCTTCCCCCTCCGGCGGATATGATCTTTACATCGAACACATCGCCGTCAACCTCGACCTTGAACTCACTGGGCAGTGCGGAGGCAGCCCTCATGTTGTTCGGTTTTGGAGCCTCAAGAGCCTCTTCCTTTGCCTCGCCACGCAGGAACTTTGGTGCTATTGCGGGATACAGGGCATAGGTCAGTATATCCTCGGGTTTTTTGACTATCCCGAGCGCATACGCTTCTTTTGTGACCTTATCAAGCTCAGGGGGCAGAAGGTCGGCAGGGCGGCAGGTGATCGGCTGCTCGTTGCCCAGGATTTTCGTGATTATCTCCTTGCTTATGGGGGCAGGCGTGCGACCGTACAGGCCTTTGACATAATCCTTTACCTCTTTAGGTACGACCTTGTAGCGCTCGCCCATCAGTATGTTCAGTACCGCCTGGGTACCCACGATCTGGCTTGTGGGCGTAACAAGCGGGGGATAGCCAAGCTCTTCGCGCACCCTTGGCATCTCAGCAAGTACGTCGTTATATTTATCAAGGGCGTTCTGCTCTTTTAACTGCGATACCAGGTTTGAGAGCATTCCTCCGGGAATCTGGTATTTTAATACGTTCGTATCTATTCTCTCCGAAATGGGGTCAAGGATACCGCGATATTTTTCCTTTATATCCTCAAAGTACTTCTTGATCTCCGTAAGCAGGAAAAGGTCAAGACCGGTGTCATAAGGCGTTCCCTTAAGTGCCGCTACTGTCGTTTCTGTGGGAGGCTGGGATGTACCCCAGGCAAATGGTGAAAAAGCGGTATCCAGGATATTCACGCCTGCCTCGCATGCAAAAAGGTAGCTCATCGGAGCCATCCCGCTCGTGCAGTGGCTGTGCAGATCGACCGGGATGCTGATCTCTTTTTTCAGGGCTTTTACAAGGTCGTGGGCGTTCTTCGGTGAGATAAGACCTGCCATGTCTTTTATGCAAAGTGAATCGCATCCCATCCCTTCAAGCTGCTTTGCCATCTTGACGTAGAGCGGAATGGGATGGACTGGACTGATGGTGTAGCATACCGTGCCCTGCACATGCGCCCCGACGCGCTTTGCGGTCTTGATTGAAACTTCCATATTCCTTATGTCGTTCACGGCATCGAATATCCTGAAAATATCAACGCCCGTCTCAGCCGCGTGCTCTACGAACTTTACAACGATATCATCCGAGTAGTGCCTGTACCCCACAAGGTTCTGCCCGCGAAGCAGCATCTGGAGCGGCGTCTTCTTGACGGCCTTCTTAAGCGCCCGCAGCCTCTCCCAGGGGTCTTCGTTCAGGTAACGTATCGATGAATCGAATGTCGCCCCGCCCCATACTTCGAGCGAAAAGAATCCCACCTCGTCCATCTTCTCGGCGATGGGAAGCATGTCCCGTGTCCGCATGCGTGTCGCTACGAGGGACTGGTGGGCATCGCGCAGTGTTGTATCCGTGAGTTTTACTTGAGCCATGGTTTCTGCGCCCTATTTGGCTCTATTGTTATTTAATTTGTGGTATTTTTCAGTGCCCTGTTAAAAGGCTCATATCTTATATACCATAAAAACATCTGAAAGCCCGAATGATTATGTACGCCAGCAGGATAACTTCATTACCACCATACTTGTTCGCAGCTATCGACAAAGCAAAGCAGGAGGTTATCAAAAAAGGCGCTGATGTTATCAACCTGAGCATCGGCGACCCTGATTTGCCCACTCCGCCCCATATCGTTGAGGCGATGAAAAGATCGGTCAGTAATCCCGAGAGACACCGTTACCCGTCTTACGAAGGGATGCTGGCTTTCAGGACGGCTGTTGCCGCCTGGATTAAAAAGACCATGAAAGTAGACCTAAACCCTGAGGACGAGGTTCTTACCCTGATAGGCTCAAAAGAGGGCATAGCCCATATCCCTCTTGCATTTTTAAATCCCGGCGAAGTTTCTCTCGTGCCCGACCCTGCGTACCCGGTGTACAACATCGGGACGATACTGGCGGACGGCAAACCCCACAAAATGCCGCTCCTTGCGGAGAACGATTTTCTTCCCGACCTTGATGCAATACCAGCAAGAGTAGCGGAAAAAGCGAAAATTATGTTTATCAACTATCCCAACAATCCCACCTCTGCAACAGCCTCCATAAAGTTCTTTGAAGAGGTGGTGGACTTTGCGAACGAGAATGACGTACTGGTCGTCCATGACAATGCCTATTCGGAGATGACCTACGATGGCTATAAAGCGCCGAGTTTCCTTAGTGTAAACGGTGCAAAGGAGATAGGAGTCGAGATGCATTCCCTCTCAAAAACATACAATATGACGGGATGGCGGATCGGTTATGCAATCGGGAACCGCGATATACTCAGCGGTCTTGGGAAGGTTAAGACCAACGTGGATTCGGGCGCGTTTGAGGCTGTCCAGGAGGCGGGTATTGCGGCGCTTTACGGTCCCCAGGATTGTGTCCGTGAAATGAACGGCGTATATAAGGAAAGGCGGGATGCCCTGCTGGCAGGGTTAAAAGAATTGGGATTCGAAGTAAAACCGCCAAAAGCCACTTTCTATGTATGGACTCGTGTTAAAGGGAGCTCGCTTGATTTCTCAAGGATGCTGCTTGAAAAGGCAGGGATCGTGGCAACGCCGGGCGTAGGGTTCGGTGAATACGGCGAGGGCTACATAAGGTTCGCCCTGACACAGCCCGTGGACAGGATCAATGAAGCTGTTGAAAGAATGCGTAAACTTGGGATTTAAAACTTCATGAAAATTCATATTAGATTAATCGAATTCAGAAAAGCCTATTTACGATAAAGTTAAAATCATAAGGGAATATGCGTTTGAATAGAAACTCTTTTGTGTGCTTCGGTTATAGGGGGGTAGGTAATGGACATTGAAGAGCTTTTAACAGAGCGCGCAGCACTTGTCGATTCCGAGCTTCCGGTTCTGCTTGAGAATATTAAACCTCCCGAACTCGGGGCTGCGGTAGCTTACGCCATAGCTTCAAAAGGAAAGCGGATACGCCCGGCTCTTGTCACGCTGGCAAGCGAGGCTGTGGGCGGAACAGCCAGGGAGGCAAGCTTTGCAGCCGCTTCTATCGAGCTGATACATTCGTCATCCCTGGTGCTTGACGATGTGATAGATAAATCAGAAAAAAGACGCGGCAGGGATACTATCCATAAATTGTGGGGTACGGACATGGCACTTCTTACGGTCCAGATTCTTGCCGCCCTGTCCCTGAAGATAGCGGCGCGCGACCCGAGGCTCATCCATGCCATAGCAGATTCGTTATTCTACATGGGAGAGGGGGAAGCCATGGAACTCGTTGATTTTGCCAAGGATAAAAAGGGTTATCTTGATCTTGCTTTCCGGAAGACCGGTTCGCTCTTCGGTTCTGCTGCACAGGTCGGCGCGGTCGTAGGCGGGGGAAATGAGCAGCAGATAAAAGGCTTCACCGGCTTTGGCACCCATATCGGCATTGCATTCCAGATACGCGATGATATCCTGGATTGTATCTCAAGGGAAGAAGACCTCGGTAAACCGGTTAAAAAAGACCTTTTCATGGGAAGACCATCAATCGTCATCCTTGATGCCTTGAATTCCGGCATCTCGATTGAGCGGATGATGAAATGCAACAACGGAGAGCTTATGCATCTTGTTTCGGATTCTATAAGTTACGCGGAAAATACGGCACGGGAAGAATTTGAGCTTGCAAAAGGTCATATTGAGGAGCTTGATGAAAGCCTTGCAAAAAGAAAACTTATAGAACTGGGCGAGTATATCATCAACCGAAGCAAGTAACTATGGAAAAGGATAACAGCGGCTCTTTTTTTAATTATCTCCCCGAAGGGTGCCGCATGTGCTACAAGGGGGCGAAGATGGTTCTTTTCGTTACCGGGGTGTGCGGAAAGAATTGTTTTTACTGCCCTGTATCTTATGAGAGGCGCGAGAAAGACGTAATCTTCGCAAACGAGAAACGGGTTAAGAAGGATGATGATATAATTGAAGCAGCACTCTTAATGGATGCTCTTGGAACGGGGATAACGGGAGGCGAGCCTCTGCTGTACCCTGACCGCGTCGTGTACTATATAAAACTCCTGAAGAACAGGTTCGGTGAATCCCACCATATCCACCTGTACACGGCTCTTGCGCCTGGCAGGGAAGTGCTTAAATCGTTAAGGAGCGCAGGGTTGGACGAACTCAGGTTCCATCCGCCTCCTCATCTGTGGGCCAATATCGGTAAGACGCATTACAGGGATTCCATCGTTGAGGCGAATGAACTTGGCATCCGGGTCGGGATCGAGGTTCCTTCCATACAGGCGGATTTCCGTGGTATTTTATCATTGCTGGAAGAAGTCGGAGGTTTCCTGAACCTGAACGAGCTTGAATTTTCGGAAACCAATGCTGATGAACTTAAAAAACGCGGCTTCGTGCCTGTAGATGACGTTTCTTCAGGTGTCAGGGGAAGTAAAGAGGTAGCTGAGTTATTAAATAACAGCAGGCTCCATTTCTGCTCTTCTCTGTTCAAGGATGCGGTGCAGCTCAGAGAGAGGTTCAAACGCATAGCAAAAAGAACGGCGCGTGATTTTGATGAGATAACCGAGGACGGGACGCTTGTTTACGGCATCATCGAGGGAGATGGTCTGGACATCCTGAAAGATGCCGGTGTCACGGAAGATATGTACTCCGTCATGGACAGCTCTATTGAGACAGCATGGTGGATAACCGAGGACCTGGCTGAAGAACTGAAAAGGGCGGGATGCAGGGTGGCGGTAATCGAGCGCTATCCCATGAAAAACGGAATGCCTGTTGAAAAGACCCCTCTTTAGGTATGCAAAGGTATAAACTCTTAAAATTTAATAGTGGAAACGGTGGTCTCGCTGAGTACTGAAGGGAATGAGAAAATAAAAGTGCGCGTAACAAAGTATTTAATGCGCGATGAAACAGGGATACGTAAGTCTGTTTTGAAACTATTCCTGAACAGTAAGCCGTACACCACACAGGAAATATTTGATTCCCTCGTCAGGGAAGGCTTTGATGTAAATTACAGGGGCGTCTCGGCTATGGTGGGTTTGATGAACACAAGGCTTGGCATCCTGAGAATAGATGTAAAAGGCGACCATAATGTGTACTCTCTTAAGTACGAGTATAAGAACGCCGTAAAAATGGTGATGGATAATTACTGAAAAATTTTAAAAAGGCTCTCCGTGCCTCTGCGTCTGGTATGAAAAACAGACACCATTTAAACAACGAACTCGTACGAACTGATACGAACTCACGCAACCGGAGTTCGTATCAGTTCGTACGAGTTCGTTGTTAATGCCTATTTTGTTGTACTTTTTCATACCAGGCGCAGAGAACACAGAGAAATATCGGGATTTACTCTTCTGTAACCTCGGCGCTCTCCTCTTTCTTGCCCCTCTTCTCCGCCTTTGCGCCGGCCTGCGCAGCGAACACGTTCAGGAGGTCTGTCATTTTTTCGTACTGTGCAGTCTCGATGTGCGAATACCGCAGCGGCTTCTTATGTTTTCTTGTCTCCTTTTTAAGTTTCTTGTAAAGCTCATCCGAGCGCGATGTGAGTTTTTCATCAGTTGTACCCTCGATAAGCATTACTCCTGTGGCTCCGTATTCAAAAGCTGCATTTACAACATCGGCATCCAGGATATGGATGGACGGCACGCTCACGAACCTGACGAGTGAAGAGTACTGCTTCCGGTTCACGCCTGCAATATCTGCGGCGGCATAGGCATAAGGGTCGAGGAACACGATAACACCGGGCGCTTCGCCAAGTATTGCCTTAAGCTGCGCCTTCAACTGGTTGCGGGTGTAGTTCCGTATCTCAATGCCTTTTACCGGGCATGCAGGTACGCATATTCCGCATCCGGTACATGCAAGAGGCGACAGCACAGCTTTGCCGCCATCAAGGTTAAGGGCATTATAAGGACAGGCTTTCACGCAATCCCCGCATCCGTTGCATTCCAGGATCATGGGTTTTTCCGGCGGGATGAGGATTATGCCTTTCCCGAGGAACTGCGAGGCTTTATGCGCCGCGCTTATACCTTCCGTGACTGAATCATGTATATCCTTAGGACCGAGCGCGCATCCTGCGGAAAAGGCTGACTGGTTCAACGTATTCACCGGGTCAAGTTTTACGTGCTTTTCTTCTACGAACCCGTCATCTCCCAGGGGCACGCCGAGTTTATCCGCAAGTTCTTTTGTTCCTGCGGATGGCACGAGCGCAGGGCACAGCACTACCATGTCGAATACCTCGCGTCCTTTCATGCCGAGGTTCGTATCCTCGTACTGCACCATGAGCGTGCCATCGGGTTTAGGGATTATTTCAGCAATTTTTCCGCGAACGTAGTTCACGCCTTTTTCCTGCGTGTGGTGGTAGAACTCCTCAAACCGCCTTCCCGCAGAACGCATATCGATATAGAATATCCATGCCTCGGCATCGCCTTTCATCTTCATGACAAGCTGAGCCTGTTTCTGCGAGTAGATGCAGCATACCTTTGAGCAGTATTTCTTTCCTCTTCCTGTGAAATCCCGGCTTCCGGCGCACAGCACAAAAGCCACACGGTTGGGGAATGAGCCGTCCGCCTTCTGCAGCCTCATGCCGGTCTTGCTCTTTGCCGAGAGCATCTCTTCGAATTCAATTGCAGTCAGGAGGTTGGGTGCAGGATAGTTGTATTCTTCGATAACCGACAGGTCAAGAGGCTCAAAACCCGTAGCTATTGCGACAGCTCCGACAGAGATAGTACTTGTCTCCTCTTTTGCTTCCAGGTTTACGGCATCGCGCGGGCACACTTTCACGCATGCGCCACACTGCTTGCACTTGGACATGTCTATCATATATGCCTGCGGGACAGCCTGGGCAAAAGGCAGGAATATTGCGCCTGTGGGGCATTTCCTGGCACATGCGCCGCAGGATATGCATTTTTTAACATCTACATAGCGCGGGCTGTGTTTGAGAGTTATGGTGTAATCCCCCGGGCTTCCCTTTACATCCGCAGCCTCTGTCTGTGTAAGCATGGTGATGTTCGGGTGATTGTGCACCGCTACCATCTTTGGCGTAAGAATACACTGGGAGCAATCCAGCGTCGGGAAGGTCTTGGACAGACCGATCATATGTCCGCCCAGGAAAGGCGCCTTTTCTATCAGTATCACTTCATGGTTATCAGCCATTTCAAGGGCTGTGGTTATACCTGCTATGCCGCCGCCCACGACCAATGTTTTATCGACTAGCTTTTTCTCAAGCGGCACAAGCGGCTCTATGGAGCCTATGCGGGCTACTCCACCTTTTATCAGGCATTTGACCTTTGCATCAATGCCGGCTTTATCATGCACCCAGCTCGCCTGCTCCCGTATGTTCGTTATCTCAAGAAGGTTCGGATTGATACCAGCTTTCTTTGCCATGCTCCTGAAAGTCTCAAGATGCAGCTTGGGCGAGCATGAACCTATAACGACCCTATCGATTCTTCCCTTCTCGATGTCGTTCTTGATTCTCTCCTGCCCCTGGCTGCTGCACAGGTAATCCTGGATATTGACGATCAGGTTTTTATCCGTTTTCAGCATATCGGCGACAGCCTGGAGGTCTACAACGTCACTTATGTTCCCGCCGCACCTGCACAGGTACACGCCGATCTTCTTTGGCTGTACATTCTCAGGTTCTTTCTCTGTCATTGTTACCTCCCTATCTTAGCAACCAGTTTATCAGCAGGAACGAGATGCTTGTCCAGTCCCAGTTCTCTGGGACTCATGCCCATGGCAAGACCGATAAGTTGTGTGAAGTAAATAATCGGCATATCATATTTGATATTATATTTTGATTCTACTGCTTTCTGTTTGGCATCAAGCTGGAGATGGCACATCGGGCATGTCACTACCATGCAGTCTGCGCCGGATTCCTTTGCCATGGCAAGCAGGTCTTTTGCAAGGCTCAGAGCTAAATCCTCATTCGTTATGAGAACCGGACCCCCGCAGCATTTCGTTTTATAATAGTATTTTACAGGCTCCGCTCCCAGGGTCGAAATGAGATTGTCCAGCGATTTAGGATTTTCAGGGCTGTCGAACCTGTTCTCAGGTCTTGTCAGCAGGCAGCCGTAATAGGGTACGGCTTTTATTTTTAACGGCTTTTTGACACTCTCTGCCAGTTTTGCAAGCCCGTAGTCTTTTACTATGACCTCAAGCAGGTGTTTTGGTTTTGTATTCCCGTCGTATTTATTTTTGAGTTTTCCATTTATCATATTTTTTAAAGTTGCATCCTCAAGCGCGGTATTGGCGCGCATCAGGTTTGAATAACAAAGGTTGCACGGGGTTGCTATATCAAGCCCATTTGCCGAGGCAAGCGTTCTTGCCGAGAGCGCCGCTCGTACGTTCCTGTCGGGTACGTGCAGAGCGCCGCAGCAGTTCCAGTTCTTGACCTCCTCAAGCCCAATGCCGAGGCGGCGGAATACCGCTTCTACTGACATGCGGTAGTCAATGGCAGTGCCGTGCTGCGCACATCCGGGATAGTATGAGTATTTCATTTTTCAGCCTCCCCGCCTGTATCGGCTGCTTTTTCTTCGTTCTTTTCCTCTTCAGTTTTAAAGATGGCATCAAGTTCGCGTGCATCTTCCATCTTATCAGGCATTAGCGGCAGTTTTCCCCTGGACATAAGCGACAGACCGAAAGGAGCCTGTTTTATCATTCCGGGTTCGGACAGGCTGTATTTTGAGATAAGCAGGAACTCCGAAGCTCTTCCGCTCTTCTTTATCACATCCGAGAAAATGCTATCAAATTTGGAATTCTTGTTCTTTATGCCCTCGGCTATAGCTATCGGCTTTAACGTCTCCATAAGCTCGGTCGGGCGTATCCCCCGCGGGCAGCGTACCGAGCATGAAAAGCAGGTCGTGCATATCCAGATGGTATTGCTGTTCAGCACCTGATGTTTAAGCCCGAGCTGGACCATGCGCACAAGCTGGCGCGGCGTGTAGTCCATCTCATGGCTAACCGGGCATGAGCCCGCGCATATCCCGCACTGCATGCACGTTGGTATTTTCTCGCCGACCGGTGTTTTTAGAACGAGGTCGCGAAAAGCAGTGTCTCTGGTTTCCGGTAGTATTGTTTCTTTTTTCATTATTAATCCTGGAGGAAGGCGTATGAAGATGTCATGTTATATATATCTTATTAGATGACACTTTACGCCTGTAGATACCCCCGCAATTTTGACAAAACACAATTTTTATCCCGCCTACTTTTTCATTATAAAAAATTTACTATTGTATTGAGGAGTGAACTCAGGATGTTCCTCTTTCACTGCATCTATTGATTGTAATAATATATCTTCTTTTGTTGCATCGATTTGGGATTTTTTACCTAAACTGTTCATTCTTAAAGGCTGGTAATACAGTCTTAACATATTTTGCAGAGGGTTGCCCCTCGGTATATGTTCCATTTCTTCTTTCACTTGCTCTCTCATTTCTTTAAGTTTGTTTTTCGCCTCTATTATTTTATTGTTCATGCAGCGTACGTATGCATGTATGTACTCATGGTATATAAATACTTTGGTAGGATTTATCTCATACCATGGCGCACTGGAATGGTCTTTTCCAAAGCTTTTTATCGGTATACCCAGTCTTTTGGAGGTATGAGAGCCGTCATCCCGTTCAAGAAGGGCAACGCCAAATCGAGGTTAGGAAAGCTTCTCTCTGAAAAAGAACGAGAGGAGCTTGCAATGGCGATGCTCAATGATGTTGCAGAGGCGCTGCTTGGCTCGGGGTGTTTCGGGGTTATCGACTTATTGACAACTTCGATCATCGAGGTCAAAGGATTAAACACAGTATTGACTGAAAAAGGACTGAACGAGGCATTGAACGAGTACCTCGGAAAAATGTCCTCGCATTCGATCAATGAACCAGTTCTTATTATAATGGCAGATATTCCGCTTGTTTCGATAAAGAACATCAGGGACATTGCGGCATCCGCTACAGATGTTGTGATCGTGCCGGGGAGGATGGGCGGCACCAATGCCTTATTTATTCGCAACCCATCAAGCTTCCATGTGGATTACTACGGGGCAAGTTTCATAAAGCACAAGGAAATCGCGGCTGGAAGCGGTCTTGAAATTGAGGTCTTTGACTCATTTAATTTAAGTACGGATATTGATGAAGTCGCCGATATTACAGAAATCCTGCTTCATGGGAAAGGACATGCGGCACGTTATCTCAAAAAACTTGGGTTCACAGTGGTGGAAGCAGAAAATGGTGGCAGGGTTGGATTAAAAAAGATATAAATCTTAAGATTTATACCTGATCGATAACTATATTTGGAGTCACTCCAAATTTGGAGATATGAAAGGTATAAATGGACTGGAACTATCCCCGAAAAAGACAGACTATCTCAAATTCATTAAAGAGAAGAAAAAGGTAAAGACTACTGAAATATCCGATAAGTTCAAAGTCGATCCTTCTACGACGACCAAGATATTGCTTGAACTCGCAAAAACAGATCTGATAACCTATACACCTTATCACGGCTGTTCCCTGACAGAAAAAGGTATCAAGTACGCAGAATTCTTAAACAGGCGGCATGGACTTATAGTATGCATGCTGGTAGGTATGGGAATGGATGCAAAAACCGCATGCGAGGCTGCCGGAAGATTTGAATATTTTGTCACGAAAGATGTGGTGGACATACTGTGCAAGAATTTCTCTCATCCTGATCATAGTCCGTGCGGAACCAGGATAAGCCGTGATACCTGCTGTTGCTGTCCGGGAGGTCGCTGAGATGAACTCTGTAAAGTCTGCATTTACTCTTATTTCACTCACTGTGTTGCTTGTGAGCCTAACAGGGTGCATCGAGCAGCCGAAAACAAGTGAAAAAATCAATGTTGTTACGACTTTCTATCCTCTCTACGAATTTTCCAGTCGCATCGGGGGCGATAAAGCTGATGTCTCAATTCTTGTTCCGGCAGGAGTCGAGCCCCACGAATGGGATCCAGTTCCAAGGGATATTATTAAAATAGAGTCTGCCGACATATTTATTTATAACGGGGCAGGCTTTGAGCCGTTTATTGATGAGATAATAAAAAAGATAGAATCCAGGAAATTAATAATTACGGACTCAAGCGAAGGGATCGAGTTAATTAAAGAAGACGGGGTGCCAGACCCGCATATCTGGCTTGACCCCACCCTGGCAAAGTATCAGGTGAATGCCATAGAGAAGGCGTTCATCAGGGTAGATCCTCAGAACAAAGATTATTACAGCAATAATGCGCGTGAGCTTAAGCAGGAGCTTGATGCCCTGGATGAGGAGATATCTAAAGGATTAGCCCCCGCCAAAAAGAAGGTGTTCATAACGTCACATAGCGCATTCAGCTACTTTGCAAGAAGGTATAACCTGACGCAAATCGCAATTTCAGGATTATCTTCGGACATAGAGCCCAGCCCTGCAAAAATAGCCGGGATTGTCAGGCTTGCAAAGGAGAACAACGTGAAATATATCTTTTTTGAAACATTAGCAAATCCGAGGCTGTCCCAGGTTATTGCGAACGAGGCTGGTGCACGGACACTCGTACTTAACCCGATAGAAGGGCTCTCTGAGGAACAAATAAAACAGGGAGCGAATTACTTTACAATAATGCGAGAAAACCTGAAAAACCTCAAAATAGCGCTGGAGGCGGAAAATGGATGAAATAATTATTGAGATGACGGACATTAACCTGGAACGGGGCGATACACGCGTTCTTGAGAATATCAATCTTGTAATTGAGCGCGGGGAGTTTTTAGGGGTCATAGGTCCTAACGGCGCAGGTAAGACCACGCTGCTGAAAATAATGCTCGGTCTCATCAAACCTACGAGCGGCACAATAAGGCTTTTTGGTGAGGATATACATGATTTCAGGGACTGGTACAGGATAGGATACATACCCCAGCATGCCCTGAATTTTGATGAGAACTTCCCGATAAGCGTGCATGAGGTCGTATCGATGGGAAGGTTCGTAAAAAAAGGCATGTTCAAAAAGCTTGGGAAAGAAGACATGAAGACGATCGATGAGGCGCTGGAAATAGTGGGCATGACCGAATATAAGAATAGAAGGATAGGCGAACTCTCAGGCGGTCAGCAGCAGCGGGTATTCATAGCCCGCGCGCTATCAAGCCAGCCCGATTTGCTAATTCTGGACGAACCCACGGTAGGTGTCGATATCATCATGCAAAAAGAGTTCTATGATTTCCTGGAGAGATTGAACAAGGAGAAAAAAATCACACTGGTACTTGCGACCCACGATATCAGCAACATAACCGCCCGTGTCGGAAAAATTGCCTGCATCAACAGGAAGTTGTTCCCTGGATGCCATCCTGAAGAGCTTTTTGCCGGGGCTCTTGTTGAGGGCATGAGGTTCGTGCACCATTTACACGGGGATCAGCATGCTTGAGATTTTCCAGTATGGTTTCATGCAGCGGGCACTGGTCGCGGGATTAATGATAGCTGTCATATGTTCAGCGATCGGCACTTTTATAGTATTAAAAAGGCTTTCGATGATCGGCGACGGGCTTGCGCATATTGCCCTGGGAGGAATAGCTATCGGGCTTTTCTTAAATGTATATCCGGTAATATCAGCCCTGATATTTTCGGTATTGAGCGCACTCGGTATCAACAGCCTGAAGAGAGCCAGGATATATGGCGACCTGGCTATAGCGATATTCTTTTCCGCAGGGCTTGCTGTGGCTGTAGTTATCCTGAGCATTTCAAATGGCTTCAATGTCGACCTGTTCAGTTATCTGTTCGGCAGCATCCTGACCGTAAATGATACGGATTTGCAAATCATCTTTGGGCTGGGTATACTGGTTTTAGGGGCTGTGTTTATTTTTTATAAAGAGCTTTTTTATACCACTTTTGATGAGACATCTGCAAGAGCGGGCGGGATCCCCGTGGAGAAATTAAATACCCTGCTCATCGTGTTAACCTCGGTGACAGTGGTAGTTTCACTGAAAATAGTCGGTGTCCTGCTCGTCTCTTCCCTGCTCGTAGTCCCGGTTGCTACGAGCCTCCAGGTTTCCAGGAGTTTCAGGGGAACGATATTATCCTCAATGGTCTTTGCGGTATTTTCAGTGGTATCCGGCCTGATCATCTCCTTTTATTTCAATTTAGCCGCAGGCGGCGCGATCGTGCTGACCTCTGTTATCGTATTTCTAATAGTGATGATTTATAAAAACAGTGCTGGTTAAATCCGTTTTAGAAAAGGATAAAGGGCGCAAAGTATAATATCTCAGATTATAAGGAAGAATAACAAATTATGCAACTTGAAAAACTCAGACACGGCACAGAACTCCTGAAGCGCGGCTTTGCCAGCATGCAAAAAGGCGGCGTAATAATGGACGTCACCACTCCGCAGGAAGCGCAGATAGCAGAAAGAGCAGGCGCGGTGGCTGTTATGGCACTCCACGCAGTACCCGCGGATATCAGGAAAGCAGGCGGGGTCGCAAGAATGGCAGACCCGCAGGTTATAGCAGAGATAATAGACGCAGTAACAATACCTGTCATGGCAAAAGCCAGGATAGGTCATTTCGTTGAGGCTGAGATCCTTGAAGCGCTCGGCGTGGACATGGTTGACGAGTCCGAGGTGCTCACGCCCGCGGATGAGAGTTTCCATATCGATAAGACCGGGTTCACGATACCTTTCGTATGTGGCGCACGCGACCTGGGCGAGGCGCTCAGGCGGATACATGAGGGTGCAGCCATGATACGGACAAAGGGCGAAGCAGGTACGGGAGATGTGAAAGAGGCAGTCAGGCACATGCGCGCCATCATGGGTGCAATAAGGGAACTGAAAGGCAAAAGTTCTGAGGAACTTACAGCGGTAGCACGCAAAATAGAGGCATCGGTTGAGCTTGTGAAAGAAACGGCAGAATTACAGAGGCTTCCCGTAGTGAACTTCGCGGCTGGCGGCATTGCCACCCCTGCGGATGCTGCGCTGATGATGCGCCTGGGCGCGGACGGGGTTTTTGTAGGTTCGGGGATATTCAAGGCAGAGAATCCTGAAAAAATGGCGTCAGCAATAGTGGAAGCTGTGAACAATTACGATAATGCAGCGATGCTTGCACAGATCTCAAAAGGGCTCGGCGGGGCTATGAAGGGGATCGATATCAGGAATCTGACGGAGAAGGAAGTGCTGCAGGCAAGAGGATGGTAGGGTAGTTTCATCATGAGTATATACTCGTAATTCAACACTTTCTATAAAGAGCCAGCGCCTCATCTTTTATATGCAGTTTCATTATGCCCAGTAGTAATCCATTTATCCCCTCATTGCCATCACTATCTCCGTATACAACTCCGTCGAACACCTCCACCCCATGCGTATCATTTCATTCAAACCTGCAAGTGCCTCCTCTTTCGTCACCAGCTTCATTTTCATCATTCTGAGAAGCAGATAGATTGTCCCGTGATGCTCTATCCCTTCTATTTCAGCCATTCCCCTTGCCTCCTCATCATCCATCAACGCAATGCCATCTAACTCAGAAGCCAGCGCAAGGACATCGGCGTCGCCCTCATGGATCTTGGGGTTCTCTCTCAGATGCTCTATGTATCGCTTATTGGCAGGTGTTTTTACTTTGATTGTTCCGCTCTTAATGAGAGCTTCAATCATGAAAATCTCCGGTCTCCCGCTCTTTTTCCCTTCTTCTACAACCTCCCTGTAAACTGATCTTGTTGTATATTTATCTTCAGAAAAATGCTTTACTTTCTCGATGAGATTCACTTTCCCAAGGTAGATCAGCGGCGTTGCATCAAAAATGAGCGGTTTCATTGCAGCGCCTTTTTAATATCCTTATGTATAAAATTCTCAGATTTGACCCAGACTATGCCCTTTTCACGCACAAGGTCGGTAAAATCCCACACAGAAAGCCCAGCCATTTCCGAAGCTTTTAAAAAGGAGACTTTTCCTTCTTCCAGGGATTTCAGCGCACGCTCCTCCTTCCAGTGCTGCAACCCCTCTGCAAGCAATTTTCTTATCGAAGCTGATTTTTCAAGGGACTCTTCTCTCATAAAAGCCTCAAGTTCCTTAAAAACATCCTCCGGGATGCGTGCAGAAACGCTTATCTCTGTCATGTCTGTATTGTATGCATTGCATACATATAAGGCTTTTCTTTAAGTCGGTGTAGCTATTGCGGTGTTTGAATAAGTCAGTTCAAAGACATGCTCCAAAAATTACTGGATATATTCGGCGTGTTGTGCCGGAAATGTATGAAGTATAACAGGTTTATATTTACTAACCGCTATCTTTTGAAGGAATGTCCAACAATATCTCCAGAATCATCCTCCACATCGACATGGACTACTTCTTCGCCCAGTGCGAGGAAAGAGAGCACCCTGAAATAAAAGGCAAGCCTGTGGTGATTTGCGTCTATTCCGGGCGCGGCGGCGACAGCGGCGCGGTAAGCACGAGCAATTACGAGGCGCGAAAGCTGGGAGTAAAAGCGGGAATCCCGATATATCGCGCAAAGAAGCTTGCTCCAGATGCAGTATTCCTGCCCGTCAATATGGAGCTTTACCGCAGCATCTCTGATGAGGTAATGGAAATCTTGAGGAGTTATTGCGAGAGGTTCGAGCAGGAGAGCGTGGATGAGGCTTTCTGTGAACTCACAGGAAAAGTATCTGATTTTGACGAAGCTAAACTCCTTGCAGCGCGGATAAAAGACGAGATAAAACAGAGAACAGGATTGACATGTTCAGCCGGGGTAGCGCCGAATAAACTTGTTGCCAAGATTGCATCGGATTTCCAGAAACCTGACGGGCTGACCGTCGTGAGACCTGATGAGATATTACGGTTCTTATCATCTCTTAAAATCACAGACCTCATCGGCGTGGGGAAAAAGACAAGTGAAAGACTGAACGAGCTTGGAGTAAAAACCATCGGGGACCTATCAAAACTATCAAAAGATGATCTTATCAGGGAGTTCGGGCAGGCAAAAGGAGCATGGCTAAAGCAGGCATCGCAGGGGATAGACGATTCACAGGTGGAGGAGCGCGAAGGCACAGAGCAGATAGGGCGGATAATCACATTGAAAGAAAATACAAGGGAACTGAAGGTCATACTTGATGCAGTCGATAAGCTTTCAGAGGACGTGTACAGAAAACTGGAAACCCGGAAACTCAGTTTCAAATCCGTTTCATTTATCGCTATCTCCACCGATCTTAAAACCCGTACCAAAAGCCGCACTCTGGGCGCGCCTGCAAAGGACTTTGAGACCCTAAAGTCAACGGCGCATGAGCTTGCAAAAGCCTTTCTCAATGAGCATCATTTTCTCCTTAGAAGAGTAGGGGTAAGGGTGGCTAACCTGGCGGGGGAAAAGGAACAGAAAACGCTCGGTGAATTCTAAATGTCATAACAATATTCATATATTAGAATATCTATTAAGTTGAATATGGATAGCATCAAAAAAACAGAAAACTGTATGATATGCGGAGGGGAGCTGGCATACCTGACAAAAGCCATCCCTGTTAAATGCACGTACTGCGGGAAAGAGGAATCAGCCAGCATTCACTGCCCTGCAGGCCACTACGTATGCAACGAGTGCCATGCGAGCGATTCATTAAATGTCATCACCCAGTTCTGCCTGTCATCGGGCTCAAAAAACCCGCTTGAGATGGCAGGAACGATAATGAAGCACCCGACCATGCCCATGCACGGTCCAGAGCACCATGCCATGATAGCGGCAGTTCTGGTTACTGCCTATAAAAATCTCACAGGCAAAGCGAGCGATGAGGACATCAAAGAAGCTATACGGCGCGGCGCGACCGTGCCCGGAGGCTACTGCGGTCTTTACGGCACGGACGCCGCAGCTATAGCAACGGGCATAGCACTTAGCATAATACTGAAATCAAGCCCTCTGACCGATCATGAGAGGCGGACAGCGAATATGATGACCTCAAGGGCGCTTGTAGCCATTGCGAGCAACAGAGGGGTAAGGTGCTGCAAGCGGAGTACGTTTGCGTCAATCGAGGCGGCGATACAGTACTTCAGGGAGGTACTCAGCGTAGAAATGGAGCATATTCCTGAATCGAAACTAAAATGCGAGCATAGTCACAGGAATAAACAGTGCTCCTATGCGGAATGCAGGTATCATGCCGGAAAGACGGAGTAATCATGGATAATAAAGATTCAACATGCCAGCAGTAAAAAAGATATAATCTCAGTTAACCTAATTATATACTAAATCAATTGTTATTAGTGGAGGTCAATTATGCAATATGGAATGATGGACGGTTATGGTATGGGCTACGGAATATGGGGAATTTTGGGGCTGATATTCTGGATACTGGTAATCATAGGGTTAGTGCTGCTTATCAAATATCTGTGGGAAGGCGTGGGAACGAAGAGAGAACAGGAGTCAGCGCTTGAAATCTTGAAGAGAAGATATGCCAGAGGAGATATAAGTAAAGAAGAATTCGAAGAGAAAAAGAAAGACCTGTTATGAAAAAATAGTATGGGGGGTTCGAAATGAACCGGGAGATAAGATATGGATAAGAAAACTCTTGCTTTGTTAGCTATTGTATTGATTGTTGTAGGTATCGCTGGATTGGCTCTCAGCTCCGTTTACTCTCTTTTCACGGGATATTCGCCGCAATGGGGAGGCTATGGAGGGATGGGTCATGGAGGTATGATGGGCGGTGGAATGATGGGAGGAGGCATGATGGGTGGCCCAAGTGGTATGATGGGATATATGATGCAAATGATGGGCGGGAATATGCTTGTGAGTGGCGGCATCCCATATAATCCAAATGGAAGCATGGTCAGCCTGGAACAAGCCGGGGAAATCGCAAAGAGATATCTTGCCGTCCAGAATAATCCTGATCTGGAGCTTGCTGATTTGGAAGAATGGGAATTCAACTTCTATGTTGAATATAAAGAGAAAAGCACAGGAACCAAAGCATTCCAGATGCTAATAGATAAGTATAGTGGTATTATTTCTCCTGAGATGGGCCCTAATATGATGTGGAACACAAAATATGGTATGATGGGTACACAGCCAGGAGCTATGACCCTGACAAAAGAGCAGGCAACGGCATCTGCCCAGCAATTTCTGGCTTCTCGACTTTCCGGCACGAAAGCAGAAGATAGTGGAGCATTTTATGGCTACTATCACTTTGATGTGAAGAAGAATAATCAAATGTACGGCATGCTGGATGTAAATGGTTTCTCAGGACAGGTATGGTATCATACCTGGCATGGGAATTTCATTCGAGAGGAATAGGAAGTCGTTAAGATTGCACAATACAGATTGAAAAAATTAACATTAACGGCACTGAGAGTATTTGTAGAAATCAAATATCTTGGATATATGGCAACAGCAAGGAATTAAAACATATAGTGCTCTTGAAAGCGATTTGACAAAGTTCGTACTTCTTTTATTCCCATATTTCAAGGATAGAAACCATGACCATAAATAGCGCTAAAATATTTGATAGAAATTGGAAAAAGTATGAAGCGTGGTTTGAGAAGCATAGGACTACTTATTTCTCAGAGCTTAAAGCCTTAAAAAAAGTTATACCTGAGGGTTTTGGTCTGGAGGTTGGTGTGGGAAGCGGAAGGTTTGCTCAACCCCTTGGTGTTAAAATAGGCATTGATCCCTCAAAAAACATGCTGAAGCTTGCAAGAGAGCGTGGTATTCAAGTAATCCAAGGGGTTGGTGAAAATCTGCCATTTAAAGATAATACCTTTGATTTTGTTCTCGTAGTGGTTACTCTTTGTTTTGTGGAAAATCCAGTAAATGTCCTGAGCGAGGCTCGCAGGGTTTTAAAAAGGGGCGGCAGACTGATCGTTGGGGAAATCAATAAAGATAGCCAGTTAGGGCGATTCTATGAGGCAAAAAGAAAGAAAAGTGAGTTTTACAAATTGGCTACTTTTTATTCAGGTAACGAAATTATCGATATTCTGCGCAGTATTGGAATAAAATACGTTGAATCGTATCAGATCCCCCTGCAACCACACGAAATAGAGGAAAAGACAAAAGGAGCGGATAAAGGCGGATTCGTTGTAATAGCAGGTGTGAAGGAATGACGACAAAGGAACATTCATATATACGAATATTCATAATTTAGAATATAGTTTAGAATCCAAAATTGAAGAGATTGATAAAAAATGAGCAACAAAGATTCAACGCTGTGGATAACTATTGCGCTACTTATGGTAGTAATCGTGTTATTCGGAGGCGGAATGATAGGCGGAATGATGGGTTCTGGCATGGGCTTTGGAGCAATCATAATGGTGTTATTCTGGGGAGCAATAATCTGGCTTGTGATTTCACTTATAAATGCTGGAACACAAAAATCACAAGAAACGCCTGAGTCCGCGCTTGCTATCCTGAAAAAGAGATACGCCAGGGGCGAAATAACAAAAGAGCAGTACCTTGAGATGGAAAAAGAACTGACGGAGTAAACATGGTCTGGTACGGGAACTGGGCGGCTGTTATTGCAAGCATTTTATTCTTCACATTTTTTGCCGTGGGATTTGCTTACGCTCCGAGAAAGCGCGACTGGAAAACGCTTGGAATATATGAGGCTTTCATGGTCGCCCTGTTTACAGAGATGTTCGGCTTTCCCCTTACGATTTTCTTTCTATCCTCTATCCTTGGCATCTCGATACAGCCCACAGGCGAAACCGGTCATCTGATAGCAGTTGCACTAGACCGTCTTGGAATACTGGAACTTGATAAAGGGGTATTTCTGGTGATGGCGGTAAGCTCGATAATGATTCTGACAGGGCTTGCCCTGATCGTGCTGGGATGGAGGAAAATACATAAAGCTACAGGGCTGGTGAAGGACGGCATCTACAGATATTCCCGCCACCCGCAGTACCTGGGCATTTTACTGATCACTTCTGCATTCATCATCCAGTGGCCCACTATACTTACAGTGATAATGTGGCCCATCCTGTTGATCATGTATATTCGGCTTGCAAAGAAAGAGGAAAAAGAGATGGAAGAAAAATTTGGTGAAGAGTATCTGAAATATAAAGAAGAAACCGCAATGCTCATTAAAATCTTTAATGTTAAAATATGAACTGGAGTATATAAAATGGACAAGAAAATTTTTGAAATGCATGCAGAGATATGTAAGGTCTTTACAAATCCCAAAAGACTGGAAATAATAAGCCTTCTCAGAGATGGAGAGAAAACAGTGAACGAGCTGACCGAACTGGCTGGTGTGCCGCAGGCAAACGTCTCACAGCATCTCACAGTCTTGAGACAGAATAACGTTGTTACCACAAGAAGGGACGGAGCAAATATTTACTACAAAATCGCAAACCTGAAAATAATGCAGGCATGCGATTTGATGAGAGAAGTTCTTCTGGAACAATTAAAAGAGAATGAAAAGTTAGTAAAGAGGATGCTATGAAAATTGGAATAATAATAAACACTAACGAACCAGAAACTGTGTGGAATGCATTTAGATTCGGCACCACTTCTTTACTAATGGAGCACGAGGTAAAAGTATTTCTTCTGGGTAAAGGCGTCGAGAGTGAAAATATTCAGGATGAAAAATTCAATGTTCAGGAACAGATAGGACTGTTTGTAGAGCATAAAGGTCAGATTTTTGCATGCGGAACCTGCCTGAAACTAAGGCAGATGAAGGGGAGCGAGGTTTGCCCTATCTCTACTATGCATGATATGCTCCATATAGTCGAAGAATCGGATAGGATTTTAGTATTTGGTTAAAAAGGTGAAAAAATGATAGTAAACAGAGTAGATGTAGACAAATTCAAGGAAACAGTTGAAAAAGCAAGAAAAGACCCTGCCAATGGCAAGAAAACAATGGAAATTGAAGGTGAATGGAGGATCGGTAAAACCGGTCCCCAGTTTGAATCAAAGATAAAAACAGAAAAAGGAGGCGAGATCGCCATTCAATCTGATGAGACACTGATTCTGGGTGGCGGCGGCACGGCCCCTAACCCTGTTCAGTACTGCATTTATGGTTTAATAGCCTGCTATGCAGCAACCTTTGCAAAATGGGCTGCTGTGGAAGGAATTGTACTTAAAAGCTTTAAGATAAAGGCTACTTCGAACATGGATCTGACAAGGGCATTTGGTGTCACTCAAAACCCTATATTAGAGCATCTCAAATGGGAAATGATAGTGGATACAGATGCAAATATGGAAAAGTTAAATAGACTGAATGAAATCGCCAAGGAGAGGTGCCCTGGCTATTATTGCGTAACTCATCAGATATTTCCTGAAATTAAAATAATAAAGCAATAACAAATGGTAGAGGATGGCATTTTTCTGAGGGGTTTTTTAGTTGAAAAACAGTATTAAAACGGAAATTCTGCAAACTGCCAGTAAGATTTTAGAAATAAACATGGGCGCAAAGCCCGGGGAATCATTACTCGTAGTAACAGATACCGCAGTTTCAGCATTAATAGCTCAAGCCTTTTTTGATGCAGCCTCCAATATCGGGTGTGAGGCAATGCTGGTCAATATGCTCCCACGCGCCCATTCGGGTAAAGAGCCGCCCGGAGCAATCGCGGTGGCGACGAGGAATGTTGATGTTGTGATCGCGCCGACCAGTAAATCTCTCTCACATACGCAGGCACGTACGAAATGCGGCTGCGGTGGAGCGCGTATGGCCACAATGCCTGGAATAACAGAAGAGATGATGGCCAGTGGGGGGATTACTGCTGACTACAAAAAAGTAAGCAAGCTTGTTCTGGACACGCGTTCCATTCTCAGTTCAGCAAAAGAAATCAGAGTGACCACGAATCTTGGGACAGACGTTGCTTTTGAAGTCAGTGGATGCAAGTGGAAAGCTGATACCGGCTTATGCTGCGCTCCAGGATGCTGTATAAATCTTCCTGCCGGCGAGGTATATGTTGCACCGAAAAATGCAGAGGGAAAAATCGTGGTGGATGGAACCATAAGCGAACTTGGGCTTCTTAGCTCTCCGATAGAGATAACAGTGGAAAACAGGTACATCAGTGAAATAATGGGAGAACGAGCGGATGAGCTTATAACATTGCTTGATAGTGTCGGGAAATTGGCTTATAATATAGCAGAACTCGGTTTTGGGCTTAATCCCGATGCAAGAATGATTGGAAATTCCCTTGAGGATGAAAAAACTGGAGGAACAATACACGTCGGGCTGGGTGACAGCAGCACCATCGGCGGCGATGTTATGGCCGGGATTCATCTGGATGCTATTATAACAAAACCGAGGATATTTGTAGACGGCAGAGAATTAAAGCCTGATATCTCTCAATAATGCCCATTTCATCAAAGGTATTATAGCGTTTCTCAGTTCTACTCCATCTTTTGTTAGTGAGTACTCCACCCTTGGAGGTATCTCAGCAAATGCCTCTCTTTTGATTATGTTCACATCCTCCAGTTCTCTAAGCCTGTCTGCTAATGTTTTTGGGCTTATACCATCCAGCTTTTTTTCAAGTTCATTATAGCGCAGCCTCCGGTTATTCCCTATGGCGCTGATAATCAATAAAGCCCATTTTTTACTCAGGACGCCCATAATGCCTTCAATGGAACACAGGCATATATCATCCTCGTATGCGGCACATTTCCTGCTTCCTTTTTGCATAATTACTTCCTTTTTCGATAGCAGCTATTCAACTTTAAACTTTGTAGTTTAAATACTTTACTAACTGAAGTAAGTATAAAGATAAAAGGAGGTGATAAAATGTGCCAGTGGTGCATCCCGATTAACAAAAATAAGGAGACGCAGTTGCCATACCCTAAAGGGAATAAAAAAGAGGAGAACGAGGGAAAAGAGCAAGAAAATATCCTGAACAGAATCTGAAATCCGACCCCTGCAAGACGCAGGGGGGGGTAATTTTTTCATGCAAAAGAGGTGATAAAAATGGAGATAACAAACATCATTATTCTCTGGCTGCATTATCTGGCAACCGTAGTATGGATTGGCGGGATGGCTTTCAACATAATGGTACTCCGCCCTTCGATGACAGTAATTGAGCAGAACGAGCGATTGAAGATAAGTGATATGGTTCGGATAGTAATGGAAAAAATCGTCAGCAACGGGAAGAGAAGCCCCTGATGAATCTTCCCCTACCGCTGCCGATTTTACCAGGTTTTAATATTTAAGCTCTGACTGCCTCTACTTTCGCCTGTAGCCGGGGCAAAAGGTATCACGACAGATTGCTTATCGGTCTGTTCATGAAATTATTATTTGTGGAATTCTCACCTTCTGCAATATTGATGGCCTTAACAGTAGCGCTGGTGGGTACGAAACCATCCTTTAGCGTTTCCATGAGGATATAACTCCCTGCTGTTAGATTTTCGAAACTGTAAAACCCGTTTGTATCCGTGGTAGTTTCTTTATTCATTCCAACAGTTTCTGCTCCGGTCCCGATCAGCTTGATGTTCCAGTTCTCTATGCCCATTTCTCCAGGATCCCATACACTGTTTCCATTTGTATCATTTACCTTGAAGCCTGAGATGCTGCCGGCTGCAGGTGTTGGAGTTGGCGATGGTGTTGGCGATGGTGTTGGTGTCACTGTGACTTGATTTAGGAAGTTCACATTCGTTACATCCTTATTTTCGACGGTTATCACCCTGGATGTGGAGTTGGTAGGAGTATATCCTGCTCTTATTTCCTCAGTTACATTATAGGCACCCGGGGTAAGGTTCGTGAACTGGTAGAAGCCTGAAGCATTGGTCGATGTACTGTTTATTTGTGTGCCTGTGTAATCCAGAAGCATGATATTCCAGTTCTCTATACCCGTTTCTCCAGGCTCCCATACACTGTTGCCATTTGTGTCATTTACCTTGAAGCCTGAGATGCTGCCAGCCTTGGGTGTTGGAGTTGGCGTCGGAGTCGGAGTCGGAGTAGCTGTTGCAGTTACTGTTGGTGTCGCTGTTGCAGTTACTGTTGGTGTCGCTGTTGCAGTTACTGTTGGTGTCGCTGTTGCAGTTACTGTTGGTGTCACTGGCGTATTTGTGAAGTTTATGTTCGTGATGTCCTGACCGGCTATGGTAACATTCTGAGAAATCGAGCCATTGGGAGTAAACCCTGCTCTTGTCTCCTCGACCACAATATAGGTGCCGTTTACCAGGTTCGGTATCAGGTAGTAGCCTGTCGTATCAGTTGTGGTATTGGATACCGGAATGCCTGTTGTGGCATTCTCAGCCGAAATTAGCCAGCCCTGAATGCCATCACCTGTAGTGCTGTTTATCTTGAATCCCGATATGTTGAATGTCATCACCGGCGTCTCGCCCTGCCCGAGGGATGCATTGGCTTCTTCTGCAAGCCTCGCTGAATCATTGAGCAGATTAATCGCCTTTTGCGGATCATGCACGCCCCAGCTCCGGTCGTTCCTTACCTGGTAAAGTTTAAAGAACGCCTCTGCAAGCTTATTTCCGCTCAGGTTCTTCTCGCCTGTGGAGGCATTATATATGTTCCAGGCGTTCTCAACCGTATCATTGGTAGCATTCCATTTTGTCTGGATCTCTGTCTGGATGCTCATGATCTTATTGCTGATAGTGCCGGTCTGGGACCCCTCTGCATGGCAGCCTGAGCATGCTGTACCATTCCATGAGCCGTCGCTCTGCAGTCCTGTTACATTAACCTTGAAAGTATGCCCTGTTACTTTTTGACTGTCAGGCAGCACAGGCTCTGTAGTATTCGCTGGATCAATCTGCTTGATATACATATGGCATGAAGCACACTCGAACTTCAGGTTCGATTCCTTGAAGGAACCAAGGAACATCTCTTTTTGAGTCGAGATATGCGGCACTACAGCGCCGTGCGGTCCGCGTCCTGTCCAGCCGGGTACTGAAGTATCCGGTCTGTTTTCATGGCAGTTAGTGCACAATCCTGTTGTCGTCGCTTCCATGGTATAGTTAGCCCGATAACCGAACGGTCTGGGTAATGCATCCCGATCGTACCATGCATAGGGTTTTTGCGTTCCGAACGCCTGTTCTGTCCTGGTAAGCCAGTCTCCCATGTCGTGGATATTATGACAGATAGCGCAGGTAACGCCCTTGTAGTCTTCAGGCGCTATAGTCGTTGTCTCGTTCTGAGGATCCCAGTTAATCGGCGAGTGGCATCTGGCACACCTTGAAGTATTTTCCGGAGAGCCTTCCTCCACAAAATCAGTATTATTATGGCGGCTTGCCTTCCACTCCTTGACCACAGGAACTACTGAGAACCTGCTGTGGTTCAAATTCTGATCGCTTGTAACATGGCATGCTGTTCCGCGCGAGCACGTAGCACTTGGGAAGTTATTTTCATCCTTTACGTTGAAGGAATGGTTCTTCTGAGCGCCTGCCATGTGGCACTCGATGCATGTGGCCGGTTGTAGCCCAAGCCCTGGATAATTCTTTCTGGCATGGGAAAGGTTAACCTCGCCTATGTGGCCCAATCCGTGGTTATAGTGGCAGTTAGAGCAGAGCACTTCAGATATAGGACCGGTCACGTTGATCGGCCCGGGATAGCTCTCGTCCCTGTCGTATATCAGCGCGGGTGTCCTGAGCGTATCATAGATATCTTTACCTGCTTCCCTGCTGGCACTTGAGTTAAATAAACTATTCTTTGCATCTTTTACATCCGCCATCTTAGTTGCATTGAAACCTCCCGGAGAGAGCAGCTCCCTG
Source organism: Candidatus Methanoperedens nitratireducens (assembly GCF_900196725.1). Taxonomy (GTDB): domain Archaea; phylum Halobacteriota; class Methanosarcinia; order Methanosarcinales; family Methanoperedenaceae; genus Methanoperedens; species Methanoperedens nitroreducens_A. Next base: position 44,361 of record NZ_FZMP01000112.1, read on the forward strand.
TACTGATCATCAGACGTATTGTGAGGATTGTGGCAGCTTGCACACACCACATTGATAGCGGTCTCACCAGTCACAGTCCTGTTTTTAGCATAATCGAACGGCGAATGGCATTTCAGGCATTCTGCTGGTGCTTCAAGAGGCGGCGAATGAGCGCTTGATAGCCATGTGCCCTGCCTCGTTGATCCGTTATGGCACTGCAGGCATACCTGCTCGGAAACGTTAGCCTCTACCTGGTGCCCATTGCCTGCCGGTCCGTGGCATTCCTCACATGCAATACCAGGCTCACTCCATGTCCCTACTATACCGGGTAATCCGCTCTGGTTCCCGGAAGCGTTATAACCTGTAGTATGGCAGCTTCCGCATGTGTATTGCCTGGGGCCGTAATCTGCAAAAGTCTGGTTCTCTGCGAAGTACCTCTTGAACAGATATCCTGATTCATTCAGGTATCTCAGTTCCGGCTTGCCCACTATTACATAGGTCATATTCTCCCAGCCGGAACCCGGCGGGGTCGGGAGACCCATTGACTGAGCGGTGTTGTTACTTGTCAGCATGACACGATGCATCGTTCCCGTCCAGTTATCGTACTTTTGCTTGTGGCAGTTCTCGCATGTATTAGATTTCAGGTACGTTGGTGGGCCTGTAAGTAGATTGAAGTTACTTCCATTGACGTCCACATGGCAGTTGTAGCAAGCAGGCGGACCAAGATTTGCTGATGCAAGCGTGGTATCATTGTACCTGTGGCTGCTGCTGTAATTTTGGCCTGTAGATGTTAAATTTAAATCAGTAGTCGGTGGAGCTACATGACATTCAGTGCAACTATCAGTCGTTGTCGGCACTGCTGTGCCATCAAATCTGTGGATATCTTTGAAATAACTGCCGGTCGCTGTCAAATTTACAGGTTGTGTAAACGTTACATGGCAAAATCCACAATTCCCGTCATATACACTTCTTGAGCTTCCTGTTCCTGCCAGCGCCAGCAGTATTATTAATATTCCCAGTCCTATTATAATCTGTTCTCTTCTCATAATTTTCCCCCGTATTCTCTTTTGAGACCGTTGCAGTTTCGTGCTATTGGCTATCCTGATTGTTTATAAAAAAATTTAAAATGCAGAAATTCCGCTTAACATCAATACACAAGCTGCAACGCCCCCCTGAATAATAGTTGGTTTTTGTAATAATAAGGCTTATGGAAGCAAGCTTCCACAACCTTAATTAACCAAGTAAATTATATAAGTGTTGCACTACATGGGTGCACAATGGTCAAAACGAAGGAGATACTTGACATTTTAGAGAATTATGATAAAGACAACATAGCCATAGCCACGGTCTGCTCGCACAGCAGCCTGCAGATATTCGACGGCGCACGAAAAGAGGGATTCAGGACCATCGGTATTTGCATGGGCGCGCCTCCGAAGTTCTACGACGCTTTCCCGAAAGCAAAGCCTGATGAATTTTTCGTCGTAAAAGATTACAAAGAGATCCTGTCAAAAGCCGATGAACTTGCAGCAAAAAACGCCCTAATAATCCCCCACGGCTCTTTTGTGGAATACCTGGGTGCGGAGAATTTCCAGAAGCTGCGCCTCCCCACGTACGGCAACCGCAGGGTGCTTGAATGGGAATCAGACCGGGATATGAGCCGTAAGTGGCTTGAATCCGCGGGAATAAAAATGCCGAAGCAGATAAAGAATCCTGAGGATATCGACTCACCCATGATGGTGAAATATTACGGGGCAAAAGGCGGCATGGGTTTCTTTGTGGTTAAGAATTACTCGGATTTCAGGAAAAGGATCAATCCTGCCGAGAAATACACGATACAGGAATTTGTCCTGGGGACCCGTTATTACATGCATTACTTTTATTCACCAATAAAATCGGACGGTTATAAATTGAGCAGGGGCACGCTTGAACTCCTGGGCATAGACAGGCGCGTGGAATCAAATGCCGATGAGATATTCAGGATAGGTTCGCCTACGGAGCTTGCTGAGGCCGGGATATATCCCACCTTCGTGGTAACAGGCAACCTGCCTCTTATGATCAGGGAATCTCTCCTTCCCAGGATATTTGAGATGGGTGAGCAGGTGGTTGAAAAATCGCTTGAATTGTTCGGGGGCATGATCGGTCCGTTCTGCCTTGAAACGGTAGTGACCGATTCACTTGAGTTAAAGGTTTTTGAGATTTCAGCGCGCATCGTAGCCGGAACGAACCTGTTCATTTCAGGCTCACCGTATTCTGATCTTGTGGATGAAAAGCTCTCCATGGGACGGCGTATCGCCCGCGAGATCAGGATGGCGCGGGATATGGATATACTTCCAGAGGTGATATCGTGAAACCGCAAAAAATGAATATGACGTCCTGATCGTGGGTGCCGGGCCTGCGGGCATGTTCGCAGCAGATGAACTTGCAGGAAGGAAGAGTGTACTCGTCATAGACCAGGGGAGAGATATAGATGAGCGCGAATGCAAGATGAAGCGCCGGGGAATCTGTACTCACTGCGACCCGTGCGATATTATGTGCGGCGTCGGCGGGGCAGGGACTTACTCCGATGGTACGCTGAACCTTCGCCCCGACATAGGGGGTGACCTTGCCGAGCAAACCGGAGACCCCGAGTATGCCTGGGAACTGGTCGATCATGTGGATAAGGTTTTTGTTAGATACGGCGCGCCTGAACAACTATACATTCCCAGGGGTGATAAGGTCGAAGAGTTAAAACGCAGCGCTGCGGCTTTCGGAGCAAGATTCATTGAAATTACCCAGAGGCACATGGGGTCTGATAATGCACCGAAAGTTATCGGTAATTTTGAGAAGGACCTCAAAGACAGGGGTATTGAATTCCTGCTTGATACAAAGGTAGATGACCTGGTCATCGAAAACGGCGTCTGCACGGGAGTAATACTAAAAGACGGTGACCGCATCAGCTCCGGTTTCACGATAATCGCTCCCGGAAGGGTAGGTGCTACATGGGTGGATGAAATCGTAAAAAAGCATAAGATAAGTGCAAAATATGCACCAATCGATGTGGGTGTGAGAGTAGAAGTCCCGGCGATTATCATGGATCCGATTACAAAGATCAACCGCGATCCGAAGTTCCATATCCAGACAAAGACCTACGATGATTTTGTCAGGACATTCTGTACCAACGAGCATGGCTTTGTCGTTAAGGAAGAGTACGAGGGTTTCATAGCCACAAACGGGCATTCCCTGAGGAATTTGCAATCCGAAAACACGAATTTTGCCTTTCTCGTAAGGATAGAACTCACGGAGCCCATGGAGAACACCGTGCGCTACGGCAGGTCGATCGCGAAGCTTGCCACCACCATCGGCGGAGGGAAACCGGTACTCCAGCGGATGGGCGACCTGCGAAGAGGAAGGCGCAGTACCGAAGAGAGGCTCAAGAAGAATTCGGTGATCAATACACTGAAGGACGTTACACCGGGTGATATTTCAATGGCTCTTCCGCACCGCATTGTTACAGATATAAAGGAAGGGCTTGAGGTCCTGAATGAGATAATTCCGGGGGTGGCGTCTGATTCCACGCTCCTGTATGCGCCTGAGGTCAAGTTCTATTCTATGCAAGTCTTAGTTAACAGGAACATGGAGACCTCGGTCGGGAACCTGTTCGCTGCGGGTGATGGCGCGGGTTTGTCGAGGGATATCGTGAACGCGGCGGCGACAGGAGTGATTGCGGCGAGGGGTATATTGAAGAAAGAGGGATGAATGCTCAACGGTTAAGGAAGATATACTCTGGTTTATTATGCTTATTGAGAGCAATATAACAAGATTGTTATATAACAAAACTGTTATATAACAAATATATTATGTCCCCATCCCACATTGCCCGCTGCACCCAACTTGCCATGCTGCTTGAAGTCTCAGCCACACCCAAGCCCGGCAACATCGACAGAGACCATAACTACACAGACACCCGATTCGAGCATTTCCTCGCAAGCGCCGTGGGCGTATATCCGGTGCTGGAAAAGGCGGCGCACTCAAAATCCGGCATCGGCGCGCTCATCCATGAAGCCGTAAAGAAAAGCACGCTATGGCAGAAAGGTGGCAATACGCATTTCGGTGCGTTTATATTGCTCATCCCGCTTGTGATGGCTGCAGGTAAGTGTGAAAATGAAACATGCCTGAAAGCGCAGGTCCAAAATGTTGTAAAAGAAACGACAGTAGAGGATGCAATCGAGTTTTACAGGGCTTTCTCCGAAGCCAGAGTAAAAGTTAAAACTGTGGATGACCTCGCTCTCGGTGATGCTGCCTCCATTGATAAAATACGGGCGCAGGGTTTGACCCTTTTTAACATGATGGAAATTTCCAGCAGTTATGACATGTTAGCGAATGAATGGGTAAATGGTTTCCAAAAAACTTTTGAATGTTCCGGGTCGATAAGGAATAAAATCAAAAACCATGGCATTAATGATGCAGTTGTTCTTACATTTATGGAGCTTTTATCCAGCAATAAGGATACTTTTATCCAGACAAAGTTCGACAGCAAAAAAGCAGAACAGGTCTCCATGCGCGCCAGGGAGATATTGCAAAAAGCTGACATGGGCGATATAAGGGATGAAATTCACTCTTTTGATAATGAGCTGTTAAAGGAAGGTATCAACCCCGGCTCAACTGCAGATATAATTATTGCAGGATTATTTGTTGCGCTTTTTGAGGGGATGAGATTTTGATTGATATTGAAGAATATGGGATACATGAAGGAATATCCGAGATAATCCTTACAACCATCTCGCCCGGTGGGGTGCCCAATGCAGCACCGATGGGTTTACACAGGAAGGATGGAAGGCTCTTTGCCAGGATTTATAACTCAAAGACATTAGATAATATACTTAGCAAGCCCATCGCTGCGGCGAATATAGTGGATGACCCGGTTTTGTTCGTGCAGTCCGCGCTCTCCGACATTGAATCTGAAAGATTTGAATTGGTTGATAGTTTTCCTTTGCTAAAAGATACGCTGGGCTGGATTATATTTGATTGTACCTGCAAAAAAGGTGAGAATATTTCAGTTGTTGAGCTATCGCCTGTAAAGGGGAAAATAACCGCACGAAAACTTCAGCCAATAAATCGCGGTTTCAACGCTGTTATAGAGGCTGCGATCCATGCCACAAGATATGTGGTCTTGAAAGAGCAAAAATATTTTGATTGTATCGAATATTACAATTCCATCGTCAAAAAATGCGGCGGGGAGCGAGAAAAGAATGCAATGAGATTACTATACGAGTTTATAGGAATTCAAAAATAAAGTTATAGCAGAACACAGGACGCACAGATAACGTAGATTTTCACAGATGGCAAAAATCCGTGCGCATCCGTCGGATCTGTGTCATCCGTGTTCCTTTTCCTATCCTGCCTATCTATACTATTCCTTCCCGAAGAAGCTCCTCATCATCGGATGCATCTCCATCATCTGCTGGCTGGCGATATCCTCGTACAGCCTGTACATGATGCTTACGGTCAGCAGCAATCCTGTTCCGCCCGCGCCTCCCAGTGTGCCTAGAAGGCTGGCTATGAGCGTGAGAACTCCTATGAACGCGCCCCCGATCACAGTTACCTTGGGGATGTACCGCTGCATCACGCGCTCAAGCGTTCCGCTGCTTCTTCTGTAGCCGGGTATCTGCATACCTGACTTCTGTATCTTTTCTGCCACGCTCTTTGCACCCATGCCCGTGGTCTCTATCCAGAACAGGGCGAATACTATTCCGCCGAATATGAGCATCGCAGCATCAACCAGTACGTGAAGCCCTATCTGCCATACAGGAGGCTCCGGCATTCCAAGGCTTGTGAACCTCGACGATACGAGAGAGGGTATCCAGTCGTTCGGGCTGTTAATCGGGGCAAGATAGTACATAAGACCGTTCACAGGCGTAGCCTCCTTATATTCTCCTAATACCGTAATGCCCCTGCTTGAAAGTATAAGTCCGAGCAGCTGGATATTCGCCTGCAGCGCCCGCACCAGGATCATGGGCAGGACGCTTGCGTATATCAGCTTCACGGGGAACCTGCCCCGCGCGCCCCTTACGGCAGCATGGGCAAGTGGTATTTCGATACGTGTGCTTTCCACATACACTACCATGAGGTATATTATAATTGTACTTATAAGCGCCAGGATGCCGCCCTGCACAAGTAAAAAGAGCATTCCCTGACCTGAAAGGATATAATCAAGCCCGATATTGGATGACGGGCTGGCAATATATATCCACTTGGGGATAAGCCCTATAGGGAACCCGGTCTCATCCAGTTTCCAGTTGAATATGCCGGTAACTATCTGCTGCGACACACCCGCGATAATGAACAATCCCACACCTGAGCCTATGCCCCATTTGGAGACGACTTCATCCATGTACAGGATAAGAACGCCTCCGATGAATATCTGGATGAACAGTAATAAGGTCATAAAACTCACGCTTACGCCAAGCTGCGCCGCAAGCCCGGCATCAGGTCTCATATATCCGCCCAGTATCTGCGGCAGTGCTTCAACAGCTACCATTATGAACACAAGAAGCTTCTGCAGCCCCTGGAATATGGCCTGCTGATGCGGGTCGCTGAGATCCATCTTGATGACGTTCGCTCCCACAAGTAACTGCAGCACTATTGAAGCTGTCACGATCGGTCCTATGCCCAGTACCATCAGTGAGCCGGATGCGCCGGCAAAGAAGGCACGATACAGTTCAAAAAGGTCAATAGAGCTTTTATCCAGCCCGAACAAAGGTATGTTCGCAAGAGCAAAATACAGGACAAGGATAGCTAATGTCCATCCTAACTTCTTCTTGAAATGGACATGACCTTCAGGGCGCTTTACCGCTGGCAGCCTGTTCAGCAGGGGTGCAAGACTTTCAAATGCCATATTTTTACTCGGGTTTGGGCGTTTCTGTAGTCTCTGCAGCTTCTTCTGCCGGTTCTACTGCTTTCCCTTTGGCTTCATCGATCTTCTGCTTCGCTGTAGATGAGAATTCACTCGCTGTGATAAAAAGGGGTTTTGTAACTTTTCCGCTGCCGAGCACCTTTTCGATGCCGAGGTTTGCAAGATCGATATGGAATGCATCTCCTTTCATCTCTGCAACACCGTCTGCCACCAGTTGTTCGATGGCTTCATCGATTTCACCCACGTTGACAATGGTGCAGTCGTCCACTATAGCCAGAGGTCTTTTAAAGCCGTGTTTCCCGAAGAGAAGACCGCGCTGCATCGACCTGACAAAGTGATGCTTGCATGTCCCTGCGTTCCCGCGTCCGCCGCGGCTTCCTCCGCCCCGCCGGTTCTTATGGGTGCCGTTGCCGAATGTTCTCTTTCCCCTGAACTTTTTTATTTTTTGTTTTGCCATGATTGTTACCTCATCTTGTTCAGAAGCGAATTTATTTCAGTGCCGTGGTTTCCCAGGTCCCCTCCTTCCAGGAAGGTCCTCTTGGTACCCCGCAGACCTTTTCTTGCAGGATGCAGCCTGAATACCGGTTTCAGTTTTGGAACTTCGGTTATCGAGGCTTTTCCTTCACAGACAGCCTTAGCAAATTCTTCAAACGATTTGAACTTTGTGTTTTCTTTCAGGTATTCTTCAGTCAGGGCTTTCCTGCCTTCAAGCTTTCCCCTGTTCTTCAGCATCTCTGCAAGGGTTTCAGGATTAACTGTACCCCATGCTATGTAATCTTTTGCTTTGTGGATCATGCCCTGGTAATTTGGCGTTTCCGGAATGAGCACACAGTGGTTTATCCTGTCAAGGCGCAGCATACTGAGCGTATCCCTGATATCCTGCCGCGTCTTCACGCCTCCCCTGAGGCGAACTGCTGCGTACATTTATTTCACCTTCATAGTAGTAGTTTTCATAAGCGCATTATAGGTGGCTTTTGCAAAGTTGAGGGTAGTTCTTGTCTCACCCTCTGCTCTTGCCCATACATCCTTTATACCTGCAATCTCAAGCACCTTCCTGGCGGTTCCGCCTGAAGCCAGCCCGAGCCCGCGCGGAGCAGGTTTAAGCTCTACCTTTACGCTTCCGGCTTTACCCTCTACCCCGAATGGAACAGTATGTCCGAGACCGCAGCCGCATTCCCACGAGCCGCATCCTCTTTTAATACCTATGATGTTCATCTTGGCATTATCTATTGCTTTCCTTATCGCGATACCTACCTGGACGTCCTTGCCCTCTCCCAGGCCTAAAAAGCCATCTCCGTTGCCGACTATCACAGTGGCTCTGAATTTCACTCTTCTTCCTGAGTCCGTCATTCTCTGGACCATGTTTATATCCAGGACCTCATCCCGTATATCCGGGAGCAGGGCATCGACGATTTGGGCTTCTCTGATGGGCAGCCCTGATTCAACAGCTTCGCCCATGGTTGTTACCTGCCCTTCCTTGACCAGCTTGCCCAGTCTTGTTTGTGGCATCCATTCTACTTTTTCTTCTTGGAATTCTCTATCTCTCATGTTATCACCTGAACTCGCCCTGGATCTTTTGCTTTGCCGCCTCGAATTGCTCTGATACGCTGGTCTTTCTGTATTTATCTATATGTTTGCCTGTGATCCTGTCTTCTTTTGGCAGTATCTCCGGGTCGTGAGGTATTTCAAGCCCGGCATCTACTGCTCCTTTTAAAGCAGCGTATATTCGCCCGCCATTAGTTGAATGATACAATCCCATGTCAAGGATCGCCTCAGCCTGTCCTATTTTCCTGGCGCGGTATCCAAGTAACAGCCCCGTAAGGTAAGCCGATGGGAGATTTCCCGTCCCGCCTGTGTACCCGTATTTCTTCAGGTCAGCAGTATTCGCGGAGGCTATTGTCACATCTCCTTTTGCTTCAGGCTTTACTAGCTGTATGATCGTGTGCTTCAGGCTTTTCCTGACAACGAGCCTGGGTATTTTTGATATAAGCAGTTGCTTTCTTGCCCTGTAATCCGTTCTACCCATTCTTGCCCGCCTGAACTGCACCCTGTATCTTGCACCTGTCGCCATGGTTATGCCTCCTTGCCCAGTTGCTCTATATGGGACTTAAGATGCGCACGGCTTCGATATTCTCCGCCTTTGGCTTTAACGTATAATTTCCTGTATGTCGATGCATCAATAGTCTTGTTCTCTCGCAGTTCTCTGAGCATGCTTCTTAAGGCGCGTATTTTTTTCATCCACATCTCTTTCTTGGGTCTGCGCGCGCCTTTTGCGCCGCTCCTTGAGCCGTGGCCTTTCCTGTGCCCATAAGCGCGTGCCTCATGGAGTTTGCGCGCTCTTGCTCGGCTTACTCCTTTGACCGGGTTTTTACTGACCTTGCCTTCCTCGATCAGTTTGCGGATATCTTCCCGCGTCAAAGCTGCTGCTATATCCTTGGAAGCCTCCGGGTCAAGCCATACCCGGTTCACTCCTATATCCATTACTTCCGCAGCCATTCTTCTCTGGTTTGCCAGGTCTGTCATTTTACTCTTCCCTCCTTGTCGGGTTAAGTATCTTCAATCCAAGCTCTGCCGCTTTTGCTTCTATCAGGCTGCGCTTCCTTGACCCCACTGTATGGGCTATCCTTGCTGCCTGCCTGTCGTTCTTCAGGGATTCAAGGTCTTTCGGATTTTTCACAATAACCTCTTCGCATCCTGAGGGATGAAGTCCCCTGACAAGCGCAGGACTGCCGTAGCCAGCCTCGACGCGCGGGCATTTTCCTTTGAGATGATACCTTGTCTTATTGTGAATGCCATCTGGTCTTTTCCAGCGGTCTTCAAGCTTCTTTTTCTTGTGGGAATCCGTCTGCAGGAATGTCGGTTTCCTGCTTTTCTGAATTGTCCTGACATTCAGAAGCCGCTTTGTTTCATTATCAAGAGCTATAGTGATCGGCTGGGCTTCAACTTTCTCTTCCTCTGCCGGCTTTTCTTCCTCAACAACCATCTCATCGGCAGATTCCTTGATCTTCTTTGCGAGCTTATCGCCTATTCCTTTGACTTTCGCGATTTCATCGACACTTGCTTTTTTTATCGAATCTACGGTTTTGAACCCTGTATCATAAAGTAGTTTCGCCTTTGATGTGCCGATGCCGCCCAGTTTTGTAAGCTGATCGATTTCATTATCTTCCATGTTTTTCACCGCCCTGACCGTTCGACAAGATAAACCCCATCCTGGAACACCCTGGGATCGAATCTTCTTATTTTGGTGGCCTGCTGGATGTTGGCTGCTGTCTGTCCTACATCCTCTTTGTTTATTCCGTTGACGATTACCTGGTCTCCTTTTATCGTGACCTTGGTATTACCCAGGATATTGGCTTTTCTTGATTTCTTTTCACCAAGGAAGTTGCCTATTAACAAACTGTTCCCTTCAGCCTTCAACTGGATAGGAAAATGTGAATAAACCATTTTCATTTTATACTCGTATCCCTTAGTTATGCCGGTAATCATATTTTTCAAATGGGACTCAAATGTACCCAGCATAGCAAGCTGTTCTTTTCTCTGGTCCCCGGATTCTACAACAAGCTGCGAATCAGTCTTTTTAATCGTGATCCCCGGATACCACAGCTCTCTCTGGAGCGATCCGAGGGGACCCGTCACCGTCACTTTTATATGGTCGATAGCGACGTTAACGCCTTCGGGGATTTCTACTGTTCTTTTCGTTTCCATGATATTCACCTAATAAACGTATGCGAGTAACTGTCCGCCGATGCCGTTCTCTCTGGCTTCGGAATGGGTCATCACGCCGTCCGGAGTGGTCAGGATAATCGAGCCAAAGCCCCTGGCTGGCAGGAATCGCTTTTCCCATTTCTCGAATTCAGTGTTCCTGACAGCATGCCGTGGTCTGATTACTCCGCACCTGTTGATATTTCCTTTAAGCTGTACCTTGAACAAACCGGATTTTCCGTCGTCTATGAATTCGAAATCTCCGATGTATTCTTTATCCTTCATGACTTTAAGCACGCTTCCTATAAGTTTTGAAGCAGGGCTGATAGTACAATCCGGTTTGCCTACATCTTCCGCATTTTTTATTATTGATAATGCATCTGCTAATGGATCTAATAACATTGAAATCACCTAAGTATATTTTTCAAAACCCATGTTATATGCAATTTCACGGAAGCACTGCCTGCAAAGGTATATGTCGTACTTTCGAACAAGCCCCTGCTTTCTGCCGCAGCGTTTACAAACGTTTGCGCCTCTTCCGAATCTTTTCTTACTTCTTTCCATCTAAACTACCTCCACGCTGTACTTGCTTTTTACAAAAGAAATTGCATCTTCTTTTGTTAACCTGTGGTTTTGCGGTATTTTATGCTGCTCGATCTTCCGCCTGCTAATCCTGTATCCCGCTCTTTTCAGAGCCACGTTAACATCCATTCCGAAAATCCCTATCGATGGATCGTATTTCATTCCCGGGAAATCGGTATGTTCTTCGATCCCGAATGAAAAATTGCCACTTTTATCGAACTGGGATGCGTTCAGCTTGTTTTCGAGTATATTCAACGCGGTCTTGAGGAATTCATTAGCGCGCTTACCCCGCAATGTTACTTTGCAGCCGATAGGCTCTTTTTTCTTTATAGAGAATGCGGGTATGGTCTTCCTGGCGTTTGCACGTACAGATTTCTGTTTGACAATCGTCTCAAGCAGCTTCTCTGCGGTCGTCAACCTCTCGCCACTTTCTCCTGTGCCGATATGGACTGTGATTTTTTCAATAGAAGGTGTTCTCATCGTATTCATCTAAATCACCTTGATATCCGGTGCTGATTCACCGATGACGAATACATAATTTTCAATGGTCTCGAATTCCTTTTCGTTGGAAAGTGCGACCATGTTCGTTCCCGAACCCCTGACCTTGCGGATCTGTTTTATCTTGGCGAGTTCTCCTGAATGCTCGCCTCCCACAACCATAGCGAGATTGCCGGGTTTGTAGGGTATATGTTTGGCGATCTTCCGGTCAGGCAGTGATAGTAAGACCGTATCAAAAGTCTTGTAATCATTGGATGCAAGGATGTTCGTCCCATCGTGCAGGTTAAGCTGCACAGCGCCCCCCCTCACAATGGTCTTATTATTGATTCTGCACAACTTGGATGCGCCCGGGTCTTCTTTATACAGTTTGAACCTGTTGCTGGCGTCCAGCAAAACGCGGTAATACTCATTAAGCGCAGGGAACGAAACTATGTCGAAGAGACCTGCTATATATTTATAGTCCTTTCTGGCTATGCCGTCAACGAAAACATTCCCTTCGTTAATTATCTTCTTGGCTTCCCGTGCATTGCTCGCAAGTTTAAGTAAATCCCTGATTACTATAAGTAATGGTATTCCGGTCTCCATGGAATGATGCCCGGCATTGCCTCCGACTACCCACGCATGGGTCTTTCTTGTGACCGGCCATGATGTCGGAGCTGCTACTCTTTTCTGATGTCTTCCCATTTAATCACCTGTGCGCTTTTCATCTTTGAGTTCTAATTTGGTTATCATTACATTTGACGGGTGGACAGGTCTTGGTACTTCGGTACCATCTGCTTTCGTTACTGTTACACCGTCGATGTTGATCGCTGTTTTTTTAAGATCGACCACAGCTACCTTCCCTTCCGTGCCTTTGTGGTCCCCGCGAAGTACTTTTACGGTATCGCCTACCCGTACCGGCAGGCTCTTTACCTTGTGTTCTTCCCTGAGTTCGCTGCTCAGCATGGAGCCCATGAATTTATGCTTTATGTGGAGCGGTGCCTGATACCTGGATTTTCTCTGTTTTCTTGGTTGAGATGATGTCATAATCCACCTACACTATAATCGAGGCTGCGGATGCTATTTTTGTGTATCTCTCCGCTGCTTCCCTGGCGACAGGTCCTTTCACTTCAGTGCCTTTCGGGACACCTTCATCATCCACTATCACGCAGGCATTGTCCTCGAAAGAGACGCGCAAGCCGTCAGGTCTCCTGAATTCTTTCTTCTGGCGTATTACAACCGCCTTGAATACCTGTTTTCTCATTTCAGGGGAGCCTTTCTTGACACTTACGATAAGGGTATCTCCTACACCGCCTCTGGGGTGTCTGTTCTTCACACCGCGGTATTTTAATACTGAAATAACTTCAACAACACGCGCACCGGTATTATCCGCACATTCCAATCTGGCCGCTGTGTTTATCGATCGCGGAATCTTAGCTTTCATCCCCCTCATTTTGCCACCTCTATCACAACGTATGCTTTGGTCTTGCTGAGCGGTCTGCATTCTGCAACTGTCACATTATCGCCCTCTTTTGCATTGATGCAGGGGGGATTGTGGGCATGTACTTTTGTTTTCCTCTTCTCGTACCGCTCGTATTTTGCAATCTTTTTCTCAAACGTTCTCTGCACGACCACTGTCTTATCCATTTTATCGCTCACAACGACTCCACTGAGTACCTGTCCCCTTACGGGCAGTACCCCGTGGAATGGACAGTTTGGATCTGTGCATTCTTTTGTTGGTGGCTGAACATCCAGCCCGATATCACGTGCCATTATCATTACCTCTATTTTCTGAATTTCTTTTTGAACTTTGTCTGGATTCGGTTTTCGGGTTGCGAGAGCAATAATCTTCCATCGACTTTTATTTTTAACGGTAAGTAACGTTTACCGTTAAACGATGGAATTGTGAATATAAAAGATGAGCAGGATTTCGGAATCTTCTTCTCCTGCGCATCAGTTTCTACTGTCAATATATTTTTAGTTTCATCAACTATCCGTCCCTCTATTCCGACAAGGGAGCTGTTCGTGCTGTCCACTACTTTTGTATCAATGCCGATGAGTTCATGGTGGATGATATTGTGTGGTGACAGCTTCATTCCTCTTTTATCTCCGTCTGGATTGTTTTTATTCTGGCGATCGTCCTTCTTATCTCTCTTATCCTGCCAGGATTCTCAGGAGCGCCGCCTGCCGAAGAAATAGCACGCTCACGGATCAGCTCAAGTTTGAGTTTGTCAAGTTCCTCCTGCCTCTCGGTAGGGTTCATATTCCTGACTTCATCAACACGCAGTATTGCCATCAGCTTTCCTCCTTTTTATGCACGCGTGATGCCGGATGCCAGTAATCGTATCCTGCATGTTTGTGCTCGACCACATCGCCGTGCGTCCGTTCTTCGATTTCGCCGGTATGGCCTTCAGACTCAGCAGCCTGTGATTGGGTTTCCGGCAGAGGAGTAACAGCCTCAGGTTCGACTTCCACGGATGCCACAGGCTCCTGGATCTCAGGTTTTGCCTGCACGGGTGCCGCTGTTCTGGCTTCTGCGGGTGCTTTTACAAGCTCCCCGATTCCTTCCTTTTTAACTTCCCTGGCTGCTTCGGGGGCTGCAACCTCCACAGTCTTGAACCTGCCCGGAAGTTTAATGCTCGGGGGAACTATCCGCACACGGCATCCGATGATACCTAATTTTTTGATAGCAATGGCGAACCCCTTATCCACGAGTTCCATTGCAGGGTTGCCTGCGTGGAGCATATTGCCTGCGACGAACTTCTCTGTCCTCTTCCTCGGACCTGTCAGTTTGCCTGCGATATCGATCTCGCATCCGAGCGCGCCTGACTCCATTATCCTGCGAAGCATGTTATGGCCTGCCTTCCTGAAATAAAGCCCGCGCTCTATCGCAGCAGCAAGCCGTGAAGCCATCATCTGCGCGTTCAGCTCGGGGACCTTTACTTCCTGGACATCTATCTGCGGATTATCAATGCGGAATATTACTTCAAGGTCATGGGTAAGCTTATGTATGGTCTTTCCGCCTTTTCCGATTATCATGCCGGGTTTTTCTGCAAATATCGTGACCTGCGTGCCCATCGGCGTCCTGTTAATACTCATGCCGCCGTAGCCTGCCCGCTCAAGCTGTTTACCGAAATACTCAGCCATCTGCGCCTTATCAAGGCCGTTCTTGACGAATTTCCTTTCTACTCCCATTATTGCGCCTCCAGTATCATCTCAACACTGACGGTTTCATGGTTTTTCGGTGTGGTCCTTCCCTGTGCTCTTGGAAATATGCCCCTGAAAGTATGACCGGTTTTTGTAGTGATATGCGAGATTCTCAGGTTATCGGAATCAAGCCCTTTATACCTGGCGTTATTCTCGGCATTCTTCAATACCCTGAGAAAGTCCCTGGCGGCTTTCTGCGGATATCTCCCGGTACACATACCCTTCCTGTGCGGGATATTTCTTTTGTACCTCTTATAAGGCACAGCCTGCTTCAGCACAGAGACATCCTCAAGTAATTCCCGTGCATCATCAACCTTCATGCCTTTTATTGTTGAGCATATCTCATGGGCATGTTTTCTTGATATGTGAAGCTCTTTTCCAATGGACTTTGACGTTTTTTCGGGATCGGGTTCAATAGAGTAATTTAATTTCATGTGCATCACTTCAATGGGATGAATTTACTTGATCGTGTAGCTCCTACGCCTGCCGCGCCGTGAGAAACTTTCTTGCGCGTCAAAACGAATTCTCCAAAATAATGACCCAGCATCTCGGGTATCAGCTCTACGGGAGTGAATTCCTTACCGCTATGGATGCTGACCTTCATCCCTATCATCTCGGGGAGCACTATCATATCCCGCAGGTGCGTCCTGATATTCGGGTCTTTTATCTTGATTTTATGTAATAATTTCTTATGTTCTTCGGAAAATCCACGCTGTATGGTGCGGCGCTGCCTTGAAGGCACAAGCGTTGCAAACTCCTCAATGCTTAACTTTTTGAGGTCTTCCAGTGTCTTCCCGCGGTATGTGAATTCTCCTTTCCTTTTAGGTAATTTTGATAATATTTTCTTTGCCATGACTTACCTCCTTCCCGTCCTTCTTGCGGCAATAGAGCCGACCTTCCTGCCTGGTGGTGTACCCCGGGCAACGGTCTTGGGTCTGCCGGGATGCTGCTGTCCGCCGCCTCCGAAGGGGTGGTCAACGACATTCATAGCCACACCTCTGACTTTGGGCCATTTTGTTGCCCTCACTTTCATCCTGTGGAATTTTTTACCTGCTTTAACGAAGGGTTTCTCTGTGCGCCCGCCTCCCGCGACTACCCCTATAATAGCCCTGCACTTCGGGTTGAGCCATTTCATTTCACCGCTTGGGAGCTGGACAACGGTCTTCCCCACATCATGCGCTATAAGGATCCCGTACATCCCTGAGGCTCTTGCGAACTTTCCACCGTCTCCGGGCTGCGATTCTATGTTGCATACGGGTACGCCTTCGGGTATCTCGGCAAGCACCAGCGTGTTACCTGGTTCTACAGGAACTGAGATACCGCACTGGATGGTCTGGTCAACCTGCACGCCTTCGGGGATCAGCACAAGCCGTTCTTCCCCGTTGCTGAAAGAGACGCGGGCTATCGGAGCCGACCGTGCCGTATCATGGATGATCTCAAGTATTTTCCCGTTGACTACTACTCCTTCCTCTACCTTAAGATGCTCAAGATTTGCCTTAAATTTATGAGAGGGGGCTTTATATGTCGGAGAACCTTTTCCCCTGCTCTGAGAACGAATTCTATGTCCCATATTATCACCTTAAAATATCCCAAGCCTGGAGGCGAGTTCTGTCGCAGCGTTCGGCTCTTCGAATACCACGATGGCTTTCTTCTTTCCTTTGGGCGTCAGCATCATATTAACGCTTAGCACCTTCACTTTATAGAGCGCCTCAAGCTCTTTTTTCACCTTGTCTTTAGTATCGTTGACATCAACTATGAACTGAAGAGTGTTATTCTGCTCAGCCATGAGTGTTGCTTTTTCTGTTACGTACGGATGCTGGATCATTGCATTGCCTCCTCGAGTTTTGCAACTGCGGATTCCGTATATATCGTCAGGCGTCCTGCTGATGCTCCCGGGGCTAACAATTCTGCGCTAAGCTTATCGGGAGTAACTATTTCCACTCCCGCGAGGTTTCGCGCCGCTTTAACTATCCCCTTATCTTCAACCGTGACAATCAGAATGCTCTTGGCCTTCTTATATTTCCTGCCGCGGAGTTTGCCTTTCCCTGCGCGGATCGTCTTATCTTTCGCCCTTTCCACATCATCCCATACGCGGACTGCTTCCATGAAAGCCTTAACATCCTTTGTCTTTGTAAGGGCTGAAAGTTCATCCGCAGCGACTAGTGGCAACTGGGCAGAGAACTGGTGTCCTCTTTTCTTTACAAGCTGTTCATTGCCAGTAGCAGCGATCGCTGATTTAATGGCTTTGTTGCGCTCCTTGTCATTGATCTTCTCGCTCCTGTCGGTCTCAGGTTTCGGGGGATGCGCTTCCCTGCCTTTTACTGCCTGGGGTATCCTTGCTGATTTGCTGCTGTTCTTGAGCCTTGCTACTCTTGATACGCCGCGTCCCGGTCCCCAGCCTTCGGCTGATGTTCTCATGCCTGCGTACATATGCGGACCATACGGCTGCTGGCGGTTCGCCTGTGATGCAAGTACAGCCCTCTTGATCAGGTCAGGGCGGAAAGGCTCATCAAAGAGCGCCGATGTTATCTTTTTTGTAGAATTTCCTGATAAGTCTATTATATTTACTTCCATTGGAATCACCCTTGTTTTGACTCTTGGCTTAAATACGTTATCTCCGGAACTGGCATTTGTTTCGCTGATCTGATAGCAGGGCGCAGCCGGATAAGTCTCTTAACAGGACCTGGCACGCTGCCCTTGATAATTATATAATCATTCCTGACAATACCGTAATTTAAAAATCCACCTTCAGGGGTCACCGTCTTGCCATCCTTGCCTATCTGCATGACCCTCTTGTTGAACTCAGTTCTCTGGTGGTAGCCTGTCTGGCCAAGCTGTGGGACTCTCCAGCTCACGTGTGCTGGATGCCACGCACCGAGAGTGCCTATCTCACGAACGCTCCCTGCCCTTGAGTGTTTGGACTTCTGTAGCTGTATGCCCCAGCGCTTCACCGGTCCCTGCAACCCTTTACCAATGGTTATTGCAAGAATATCGATAATATCCCCGCTGTTGAACACATCGCCTATACTGATGGATTTTCCAAGAAGGTTCTTCGCATACTCAAAGCGCGCCTTTAATTCAGTGCCTCCGATGTTATTCTCCATTATTTCAGGTTTTTTCTTGGGTATGCCCGTCACTTTTTCAGGTAACGTATACATTATAACTCTCAAATCCCTTGCAATGCCGTCCTTGATGAGCTGCTCGATCTTCGTAAGCGCTGCCGGCAGGTCATGTTTCTTTGGTACCACAATTGCACGGTTGAGTTCTTTATCAAACTCGGTCGTCCACGCTTCGGCTATTGCATGTGCCCCGTTCGTTGTACTGTTGTAAACCCTGATGCCCGCGACCTTCATAGGTGGAGCTTCCAGGATTGTAACAGGTACTGAGACTTCCATCCCTGAGGTCAGGCTGTTGGGCACATCGTCGGTCATGACTACGTGTGTCATACCGGCTTTGTAGCCTGCAAAACCCAATAGCTTAGGCTCTTTCTTCGTAGGCCATGATCTCACCCGCGGGATTTCGCTTCTTGCTCTTACTCGCGGGCTATATGCAATAGACCCGCGCCTTGGTCTGTGAGGATGTGACATTTTCTTTCTCCTTGATATCCTTGAAGACCCCGCATTTACGGGGTCTGATGAACACTAATACGGAGGTTTTTATACAAGTTGCGAACTTCGATGAACTTCTGTACTGTTCTTTTTAGACAGGTTCAGGTGTTCGCAGATAGGTCATCACAAATAGACTTTGACTTACATGCACTGGCGGGCATACGATAACCGCATTGGCCCTGCACTTCATCAAATCCGACTTTGATCGACTTCAACTTGCGTTATATTAACGCTTCGTACTTTGCACTTTAAAAGAGGAGGAAGTATATAAACGCTTTGGAGCGCTCGAGACCATCCGCTAATTCCAATTTCTCAACTACATATCTTTTTTCGGAGTTGAAAATCAGCCAATAGACAGGATTGACAGGATTGACAGGATAAATTTTTTAAATCTCAATCCTGTTAATCCTGTTATCCTGTCAAATTAGCGGATGGTCTCGGAGCGCTCGGCTGTAGGACACTATGGCGTCAAAATGCCGTCTGAGTAATTTTTAGGTTTTGAACAAATCAACTCTATGAAATCGCCTCTCCAGATGCGTAATTTTCGTCATTTTTATCCACACATAACCCTTGATTCATAGTGTAAAATCTAGTGTAACATATTACACTATAATATTCATCAAAAAATCAAGTAACGGTGTAAAATTCACTATGCATAGGTCGAGAATCATTGGGTCAAAGGAAATTTCTCTATGGTAAGGACAGACGCTATAATGACGCCATAGTGTCCCACAGCCGCACATTCCGGCAGATTTATATACTATGAAATTCTTGAGGTGCTACTGTGGGCAGGTAAACTTCTTTTTTAATACACTAACCCCCACTCCCCAACCTGCCTATCTTATTATTAATCGGTTGTTTTTCAAAGGCTTTTCAGAAACTTTAAACTGGCCGCCCCTTCCTCTATAGTTCTTGCCTCTGTCACAGCTCTCCCCTTATACCCGTCCAGTTTCCTTACAACCTTTTTCCAGTTCACATTACCCTTGCCAAGCTGGAGATGTTCATCGCTCTTCCCCATGTTATCATGAATATGTATGTGGATTACCTTGCTTAGATCGCTCAGGAACCCATCGACATTTCCGTTCGTGTTCGCATGACCCACATCAAGCGTAAGCCCTACATTCTCTCGCTCCAGCGATTCGATCATCCCCAGGATTTCACCCGGCTGTTTTCCAAGGATGAATTGCATGTTGACCATGTTCTCAACCCCTATTTTAATGCCGAAATCCGCAGCTGCATCGCATATCGCTCTTATGCCGTCGATATTCTGCCGCCACGCCATTTCAGGAAGCTGCATACCAAGAGGGGACATATGTCCCGGATGTACGACCGCAAGCTCAACGAAATCCGAAGCCCGCTCAAGGCATTTGCTCATCTGCCTTATAGTCTCTTTCCAGATAGGGTGGTTCAGGCTGGCAAGATTGAGGTCGGAAAATGGCAGATGAAGAGTGAGTGTAAGGTTCGTGGTTTCGGTAATATTCTTTATTTCCGAAAGGGTTGCATCGTTTAACTGCTGCTTTCCCTCGCTCACTACCTCCCAGCCTGCAAAACCCAGGTCTTCAAGGTCGTAAGCCCAGTCAAAAGGATTGTTCACGAGAGCAAGGGATGAGAAACTGATTTCCATGTGCGGGCTTATACTCAGTCCCCATATTTAAATACGGGTCTTTTCAGGATTATTTGCAAAATCTTTAATAGCTCTTTGAACATCTAAAAAGCCAATATGAGACTCGTGATGAAATTCGGAGGAACTTCTGTAGGCGATGGCAGCCGTATGAAACACGTTGCAGAACTCGCCAAACAATACAGAGATAACGGAAATGAGGTTGTTCTTGTGACTTCGGCGCTGAGCGGCGTCACAGATGCGCTTCTGGAAAATGCCAGAAAAGCCTCAGAGACCGGAAAGACATCCTCTATAAAAGAATTCATCGCAGACCTCACAAAACAGCACCACCAGGCAGCCCATGATGCAATAGGCGAGAACAGTATCGTAGAGAAGGTAACAAAAGAACTTGACTCCCGGATCGAAGAACTTGAGAAAGCCCTTATCGGCATATGCTACCTCGGTGAACTGACGGTCCGGTCGATCGATTACATCTCATCGTACGGCGAACGGCTTGCTGCGCCCATCCTGTGCGGTTCACTTAACTCCTTAGGAGTGAAGTCCCGTTCGTTCACAGGCGGTGAAGCAGGGATAATAACAACCGATGAATACTGCAATGCAAAACCGCTTGAGAGGACATATTCCCTTATAAAGGAGCGGATAGGGCCCTTCTTAAAAAATGGCATCCCTGTGATCACCGGGTTCATCGGTGAGAACGAAGCGGGCGTCATAACAACGCTCGGACGCGGCGGGTCAGATTTCTCAGCATCTATAATCGGGGCAGCACTCTCAGCCGATGAGATATGGCTCTGGAAAGAGGTGCACGGCATCCTCACGACCGACCCGAAGATAGTGCCTGAAGCCAGGACAATACCTGTTATCTCGTATATAGAAGCTATGGAGCTCTCATATTTCGGCGCGAAAGTCCTCCACCCAAAAGCGATCGAGCCGGCAATCAAGCACGGGATACCCGTACGTGTCAAGAACACGTTCCATCCTGATTTCCCGGGAACAATAGTTGTGAAAGACCTGAACCAGAGCAAGGATATCGTTAAAGCCGTTACCGTTATCAAGAACGTTGCACTCATAAATATCTCAGGCGCGGGTATGGTGGGCACAATTGGCGTCGCTGCGCGCGTATTCACTACGCTTGCAAACTCAGGCGTCAATATTATAATGATAAGCCAGGGATCATCGGAGGCTAACATCTCCATAGTGGTAGATGCGAACCATCTTGATAATGCAGTGAAGGCGATAAAATCCGAATTCAGGAACGGGACGATTAAGGAAGTGACGCCCGACAGGAACGTCTGTGTTGTTGCGGTCGTGGGGGCAGGCATGGCAAACACACCCGGCGTGGCTGGCAGGGTTTTCGGGGCGCTTGGAAAAGCAGGCGTGAACGTGATCATGATAAGCCAGGGTTCGTCACAGCACAATATTTCATTTGCAGTAAGTGAAGGCACCGCTAAAAAAGCGGTTCAGGTACTGCATAAGGAATTCTGCCTTGAGCGAGAGAAGCCCTGATTAATCCTGCGATTTCTCCCTTCCTATCTTCTTATTAAGCTCGTTCGCCGCGATCAGTACAGGGTCCCATACAGGTGCAAACGGGGGCGAATAGCTTAAATCCAGGCTGCACATATCTTCCGCGGTCATTCCTGCGGTTATTGCCGTTGCGATAACATCTATTCTCTTTGGAACACCCTCCCCGCCAGCCATCGCCGCCCCGAGAATCCTGCCGCTGATTTTTTCTGAGGTTAACTTGACCAGTATCCTGCTTCCGCCGGGATAATAATGTGCTCTCGAACCCGCTTCAATGGTACTGGCGATGTAACCAATACCTTCTTTTTCAGCCTCTTTCGTAGAAGCCCGGTCCTTGCAACCTGAAGGTCAAAGACTTTGAAAGTTGAGGTAGCAACAACTCCTTTGAACGAGGCGTCTCCACCCACCATATTTTCCCCTGCCACTTTTCCCTGCTTGTTCGCAATTGTTCCGAGGGGAAGGTAAAACTGTCTTTTCAGCACCTGATGGTATGCCTCCGCGCAATCGCCTGCCGAATAGATATTCGGAACATTTGTTTCCATACGCTCATTGACCCTGACTGCCCCTTTGCTGCCCAGTTCAATACCCGCCTCCTTTGCAATCCCGGAGTTCGGTCTCACCCCTGTAGCCACGAGCGCCATATCGATATCAATCGTCTCACCGTTGTTCAAAACCGCACTTCTTAAGTAACCATTTTCACCTTTGAATTCTTCTACCTGTGTGGATTTAAGAAGAGTGACACCATTTCTTCCAAGCTCATCCTCAACTATTTTGCTAATTTCACTTTCCATAGTTCCCAGGATGTTATGCCCTCTTGCGACCATTGTGACTTTTATTCCCAGTCTCATAAGCGTTTCCGCCATCTCCATGCCGATATATCCGGCGCCGATAATAAGAGCCTTCTTCGGAGACTTTTCCCTGAGGAAATCTTTTATTTTAATTCCATCAGGGAGCAAGCGTATCGTAAAAATCCCTTCAAGGTCAGTGCCTTTGATCGGCGGCACGAATGCTCTTGCACCAGTTGCTATCAGTAGTTTAGAATACTGGTATTCTTTCACTTCCCCTTTCTTGCCGTCCCTGACGAGAACCAGGTGTTTTTCCGGCTGTATAGCCACTGCCTCATGGTAAAGGAAAACTCCGATGTTTCTTTTTTCCCTAAAGAATTTCGCATCATACACTACAAGGTCTTCAGGCGATTTGATCATGCCGGATATATAATAAGGTAAACCGCAGGAGCCGTAAGAAACATAACCGCCTTTTTCAAACACAAGTATTTCAATATCAGGTTTCAGTCTTCTTGCCTTGCTTGCTGCGCTCATCCCTGCAGCCACGCCGCCGATAATCACGAGGCGCCCAGCAGATGATTCTGATTTTGATACCATAACAGTCCCCCTTCAGAATATTACTCTCGGACTTTAAGAACTTTGTCTTTTTCCTAAATTCCCGTTAAATTAGGCA
>NZ_FZMP01000113.1 GCF_900196725.1 Candidatus Methanoperedens nitratireducens
TCCGGGTGGCATGCCTCCTGCAGGCGCGGATTTGCTTGAAAGCACATCATCTATCCTCAGGATCATGGTGGCTGCTTCTGTGGCAGAATCGATAGCCTGTGTCTTTACTCTAAGAGGCTCAACCACGCCTTCTTTCCACATGTCAACAACTTTTCCTGTGAACACATTAAGACCTGCGGTATTCTTGCCCTTCTCATGCTGACTTCGCATCTCCACAAGGATATCAATGGGATCAAGACCTGCATTTTCCGCCAGGGTTCTGGGGATGATTTCAAGAGCTTCGGCAAATTTTGCGACGGCCAGCTGTTCCCTACCTATTAATGTGGCTGAGTATTCTCGCAGGCGCAGCGCCAGTTCAACCTCTGGCGAACCGCCTCCAGCTACAAGTGTCTCATCCTCGATTGCAACTCCAACAACACGCAATGCGTCATGAAGAGCACGCTCGGCTTCATCCACAACGTGCTCGGTTCCTCCACGAAGGATAATGGAGACTGCCTTGGGGTTGTGGCATCCAGTAACATATGTCATTGCCTCCTCACCGATCTTTTTCTCTTCTACAAGATCCGCTTTTCCAAGATCAGATTCGCTGATTTCCTTTAGACCTGTCAGTATCTTTGCGCCGGTTGCGCGTGCCAGTTTTTCCATGTCGCTTTTCTTTACGCGCCTTGCTGCGTATATGCCTGCTTTTGCAAGATAATGCTGTGCAATGTCATCTATTCCCTTCTCAACAAAGATCACATTTGCGCCGCTATCGATCACTTTGCTGACCATGTCATGCAACATCTGTTCCTCCTGGTCAAGGAATAACTGGAGCTGATCGGGTGATTTTATTGAGATCTCGGCTTTCACTTCTGTCTTTTTGATCTCGAGGGCTTCGTTGAGCAGAAGTATTCTGGCATCATGGACCTTCTTTGGCATGTTGGTATGGACTCTTTCCTTATCGATTACCATGCCTTCGATCAGCTCTGATGCTTCTACACTGCCGCCCACTTTCTTCTCAACTTTAATATCTTCAATATCTGCTGTATATTTGCTATTCTCTTTATCAACCACCGCTAATATGGCATTTACCGCAAGGTTGGCGAAAACATCCTTGGACGCTTCAGCTCCTTTTCCGGTATTCGCTGTGACAGCGATTTTCAATAATAAATCCTTATCTTCCAGGGTCACTGGTTTTGCAAGGGTTTTAAGGATTTCTTTTGCTTTTGCCGATGCAAGCCTGTATCCACTGGCGATGACTGTGGGATGCACACCCTGCTCTAAGAGTTCTTCAGCATTCTTCAGGAATTCACCTGCAAGCACTGCTGCCGTTGTTGTGCCATCTCCGACCTCATCATCCTGGGTCTTTGCGACTTCCACGATCATCTTAGCTGCCGGATGCTCGATATCCATTGCCTGGAGAATAGTCGCACCATCATTCGTGATTACGATATCTCCCAGAGCGTCCACGAGCATTTTATCCATACCCTTCGGTCCCAGGGTTGTCCTGACCGCTGCGGCTACAGCCCTGGCAGCCATGATATTGTTATGCTGCGCTTCTCTTCCTTTTGTTCTTTGACCGCCTTCTCTTAGAATAAAGATTGGCTGTCCTGCTAATTGTCCTGTCATAAATAACCTCTATTTCGATTGGTCTTCAACTTCGTGCAGAAGCATGAAAATCGCAAAGCTCTGGATGCTCAAAAGGGATTCGAGCCCGGGCGGGAACCAAGTCCATAGTTATTCCGTACACAGTTTTACCTGTGTTTGGTGTTTCTATATCATTCTAAACTTACGAGATTACCACGCAGGTTTAGATAATGATCACCCGGTTTACTCTCCATGTAATATGTTAGCATTAATAGCATTTATAAATTTTGGTTATCAGACTAAATTATATAAACTAATTGGATATGGCAAATCTTGAGACTCAAAAAGCCAAATTTTATAGGACTGCAGGCTAATTTAGGAATAGGGGGCGGAGATTAAACATCCTTATAAATTGTGATGAGGTTAGTTCAATCATATAGAGAAAGAGGAGGAAAATGACAGAGTACATTAAAGTTCCGCTAGAGAGGATAGCGGTCCTGGTAGGTCCGAAAGGGAGTACCAAGGAACTGATCGAGGAAAAATCAACTACCACGCTCAATATCGATAGCGATAGCGGGAATGTAGAGATACAGGATTCCAGAGACACACTGAAGGGAGTGCGCGCACGAGAGGTTGTCCATGCTATAGCCCGGGGTTTCAGTCCTGAGAAAGCCCTGAAGCTGTTTGATAACGAAGATCTCATGTTCGAAACAATAGACCTATCAAATATCGCCAGGGAAGAAAAAGACCTCGAGCGCATCAAGGGAAGGATCATTGGCAGTGATGGCAAGACACGGGATCTTTTTGAGAACCTGACCAATACGAATATTTCCGTGTATGGAAAAACCGTATCGCTGATCGGATATCCTGAACAGAACGCGGTGGCAAGAAAGGGTATCGACATGCTCCTTAAAGGGGCTGCTCACGGTCTGGTTTATAAGTTCCTTGAGAAAAATAGAAGTGAACTTAAACAGTCTGAAATGGGTTTATATTAGAGTTCTCCGGTTATCGGATACAAGGGGAAGTTAATCCGAAAGCAATCCTGCTTTACCTTTTTCGTTCTTCCCGGGAGGTTCTTTGCGTATTTCTGAGAGCTCAGATTTCAGTTCCAGGACGGTTTTTTCAATTTTTTCCACCCGCTCTGTTAAAAGAGCAAGCTTTTGCTCTATAAGTTCATCAATGTGCATTTGGATGATATTATTAATTCTGCCCATATACAATCCTCGGATCAATAGATGGTTAGTATCTATCAATACCTTCGCCATTATGGAGTATTAACACTATCGATTTTTGTTATTTTGTATCCTAACCATCCTTAAATATCGTTCTCTCATGCGGGCGCATGAGTTAATACAGGGGCTTTAAGTGTAGCGCGATGGAGCGACTGAGAGATGGAATGAGGCAGAGACTCTTAAATGCGCCCTATGTGGAGGCTATCAGATATGAAACAATTCTTGATTATATTCAATCACCACAGTCGTAGCACTAAAGTTTTTTTCAATTCCGTTAATTCCACTCCAGGTGAATTTAAGGTGCTCCTCCAACTATTGCCTTAAGATGCTTTGCAATGTCGGTTTCTGTTATTATGCCAACAATTCTCTCATCTTCAAGGACTACAAGTCTTCTGACACCCTTTTTTCTCATTAACTTTGCAGCTTCTTCTATGCTTTCATTTTTTGAGACGGTAAACAGGTCTTTGCTCATGATTTCACTAACTTTAACGTCTCCTGGATAGAGTTCCTCCGCCACAACTTTGTTGATTATATCCTTTTCGGTTACAATACTAACGAAGTCACCTTTATGTTTCACCAGAAGAGAGGATATATCATTTTCCCTCATGAGAATTGCTGCTTTTATAACGTTATCTTCGGAGTCGATATAAATTAACCTTCCAGATATCAATTCCCCAACTCTAATTATAGCCATGAAATCACTCCATGATATTATTCCATCCTATGATTTCTTAATCTAATATACATATATTTTCCTATCGCTGCGTTTTCATCCACTAAAGGTGTCCTATTGGCATACAATAAATCCGAAATCATGCTTAACCTCAATCTCTTATTACTACATCGCCGTAAAGTATATTCTAGCAACGCTTTTTACTGCGCCATGCAACAAATGTTTTCAGTTGCATTTTCCCCAGAAAAACGAAGGATGAGAGAAAACCTATCAGATCGTGTGCGATGCAGGCACGGAAGAAGCTGAGTACATAGAATCAAACTGTCCTCTATCCGTGCCACCATTCCGTTTTTTATTTTAACGTTCTTTATATAAACTTGGTGGTTACCAATGGTTTTGAGTAAGCTTTGGTAACCGCCTTTTACTGCAAGCATAAAAAACAGTTAAGTTTAAGCGGTGAACCTATGAATTGGTAACCACCTCATGTGGTTGCCAAAGCTTACCTGAGACAATTTAGTAAATCCTAAAACTTTACAGGAACGAGTCGCATAGCAGTAATCCCAGAATATATTTTCCATGCAATCACCTTTACAAATTCAGGTTCAAGTTTGCCTATTTTTGGAGATAAAGTCAGACACTTTATGCAAATAAAAAATTCCCCATCAACATCATCTGGTTTGACATAGATTTCTGATTCATCTCTTGGATTTTTTTCATAACTGATAATCTTTTTGATGAGAGAGAAAATGAAATTGATGCATATGGAACTACGAATATGCTCCATTTTATCCATACCCTTTATTTCTATTTTTATTCTTTGTGGTTTTATTCGTGCCCCGTTTTTGGCACCACGATTGTTATTCTGTGAATCAGAATATTTATAATGGATGCACAGACCTTTATAGTTCTCAGTCACGGTATACCCCGTACGATGTACGAGGCATGTATATACTGTTTTCAAGACCAACCTTTTAAGTAGAGTAATTCTCTTCTTAATGTACCACTCTTTCCTTTTAAATATTTGTTGTACAACCCATTGAATATTTTGCTGTTTGTGTGGCTGTTTTATAAAAATTTGAAGAATTTTAACGGATTTAATTATCTAAAAAACCAGCATAATGCCGAAAAACAAACTTGCTCTCCTCGCCTTGAGAAAAATAAAAAAAGATGAACAAAATAAGCAGAACCAAATTACTTCTTTGATTTTTTTGACTTTCCGTTCTTTTTTGAACTTTTCGCCTTTGCAACCATGGTAGTGTACACCTCCTGACATGAGTCAAAGAAATTTGTGCACTATGTTAATTTCCATTGACACAGTATTAAGCATAGTTGAGATACATTTCACATTGGGGGTTACAAAGCGTTTTTGTGAGCAGACTGGGAGCGGGTTCATTTGAATAAGCTTTTTAAGTTGGAAGGTGTAGTAGTAGCTACTCAACAAACATGATTAATCATGGGTTATATTTATAACGATACCGAACATGGTTAACAGCCTCTGATAGCTATGGACGACTACTCAAGAAACACCCTCATGCAGTACATCAATCCGAAACCGAAGGACATTGAGATATGCGATGTCACATTAAGGGACGGTGAACAGACACCCGGCGTGGTCTTCACAAGGGAAGAAAAGATAGCGATAGCAGAAAAACTTGACAGCATAGGGATAGAGGTGATCGAAGCCGGTTTTCCCGTCGTTTCAAAGACAGAGGAAGACATAGTCAGGGAAATAGCGCATCTCGGGCTTGATGCCAGGGTATGCTGCCTTGCGCGTTCGGTGGCAAAGGACATAGACGTTGCTCTACGCTGCGACGTGGATTTCGTGAGCGTCTTTATCGCAACGTCCGACCTGCACCTTAAATACAAGTACCACAAGACGTTTGAAGAAGCTGAATCCTGTGCCCTGGATGTGCTTGATTACGCAAAAGACCACGGTCTTACGGTCAGGTTCGCGGCTGAGGACGCCACGCGCACCGATGTCAATGTCCTGAAGTCCATCTTCAGGGCTGCTGAAGAACATGGCGCTGATTATGTCAGCATTGCAGACACCGTGGGGATACTCAACCCGAGCACGGCGCACTATCTTGTCAGCGAGATCAAGAATACAGTTAAAACAAAAGTGTGCATCCACTGCCACAACGACCTTGGCATGGCTGTCGCAAATACTGTCAGCGGGGCAGAGGCCGGGGCTTTCCAGCTCCATACCACAGTGAACGGCATCGGGGAAAGATGCGGGAACGCCTCGCTTGAAGAGTTGCTTGTGAGCCTTCGCGTGCAGTACGGCATCGAGCGATATGATGTCAGCCAGCTTTCCGAGCTTTCAAAGATGGTGGAACAATACTCGGGAATACCGATACCGCGGATAAAGCCTATCGTTGGCTGCAATGCCTTCGCGCATGAGTCCGGCATACATGTGGCAGCCGTTCTTGAGAACCCCATGACGTACGAACTATATGCTCCCGAAATGGTGGGTTGCAAGCGGGAAATAATCATAGGCAAGCATACGGGCAGCAAGGCGTTAAAAGGCGTAGTCCAGAAAATGGGTTATGACCTTTCGCGTGATCAGATGTGCACGCTCCTGGACAGGGTCAAAAAATGCAGCGAAGCCAAGAGAAAGGTCACATGTGAGAGACTGACCGAGTTCATAAGGGAACTTGAGTGAGCTTTATTGTTTCATCCTTTTTAAAAACAGTCGCAAAAAAGAATGGATTAAAGCGCATATTTTTTGGTTCTTCCAACCGCATCGTTTATTACACATCAGGTACAATTCTGCTTTAAGGAGTGGTTAAAAATGATGGAACGTACGAAAGAGTTGAATCTCTTGGTTAGGCATGCCGCCGGAAAAACTCGCAAACGACTGAATGAGGAAAACCGGTACGTAATGGGTGGTAAAATGCAGACAGTACAGATAATGGAAGAGACCCTGGAATCTGAGTCCAACGAGATTGCCTTATATTTTGCAATGTCGCGAAAAGCTGAGGAAGAGGGGCATACTGAAATTGCAAACTACCTGAGAGATATCGCCATGGACGAAGCCTGGCATGCAGCCGAGTTTGCAATGCTTCTTGGCAAGATAAAGGATACCGCCTCAAACCTTGAGATTATGCTTGAAGATGAGATAAAAACAGAAAAAGAAAAGGAAGAGGCTGCGAAAGTCGCGATTTCCGAGGGGAATGAGAGTGCTTTCAGGGTTTTTACCTGGTCGATGTACGGCGAGCGCAACCATAAAGAAGGGATAAAAGAGGCTCTCTTGAAATTGCGGGAAAAGGTTAAATCCACAATGACCAATCATTGATAAGGTGTTTATAATGGAACCCAAAAAAATAATAGAAAGCATAGATGACAAAATGGGGTTCACCCCTGAGATCATGAACATGATGGGTGAGATGAACCCGGAATTGTTTGAACACTACAAAAAATGCGATGATAATATACAGCAGGACGGGGCTCTACCTGCGAAGGTTAAAGTGCTCATGTCGCTTGCGGTCATGGCGGCACAGAGATGCGAGCCCTGCTGCGAATCCCAGATGAGGAGCGCGCTTAACCACGGAGCCACGAAAGAAGAGATAATAGAAACAATGAATGTCATTTTTATCACATCGGGAGCACCCGGTGTGGCTGCGTGCAGAAAGGCACTTAAGCTAATGCAAGGTGAAGAGGGTGGCGGCAGCGGTCACGGCTGCGTACCTGGAAGAAGACCCCGGTAAATTAAATAAGTTAAAATACTTTTGTGTTCATTGGGTGTATGGAGTTTAATTAAACGGGAGGAAGTTATGAACCAGAAAATAATAGATGCATTGAACAAAGACCGTGAAGACGAATTGAGTGCAATCATACAGTACATGAAGCACCACTATGAGGGGGAAGGAATGGAAAGCCCGGAGATTCTTGATATAGAAAAAGATATCGCTATGGCAGAGATGAAGCACGCTGAGACGCTGGGTGAACGCATCAATTACCTTGGAGGGACCCCGACGAAGAATATGTCCCCTATAGCAGAGGGCGGCGACATAAGGAAAATGGTTCAGGACGATCTTGCAAAAGAGAACGCAGCAATCAAGCAATACAAGGAGCACATCAAACTGGCTGCCGAAGAGGGGGATCCTACAACAAGGCTTATGCTTGAAGAAATTCTAAAAGAAGAAGAAGACCACGCAAATACGTGGGAAACTATACTTGGAGTTAAAAAATAAAAATGTTCGGAAGAGAAACACAGTTAGTTGATTGCAGAGAAGCGATGGGGCTCGGGCGCGGCGGCGGTATAGCCCAGCGCGGTACCCTGTCGGAAGCCGCAAGACCGGACGTTGTTGCTATCGCGATGACCCCGGGCAGGCGGCATATCACCAAGCCTGTATGCGAGATAACCTACGGGCTCCGCAGAGAAGGGATCCAGGTAAGTGTCCTTGTGCTTGAGGCAGGGGCAGGCATCCCGATGGATGAAGTCGGAAGTTCTACATCCTCAAGAGGCTACGGACCCAAGTTCGGTCTCACAGCAAAAGAGATAGAACAGATAGCAAGGCACAAGCTCGTGCTGATACATATGGGTAATGTCAACTCCCATATAGTATCGAAAACCAAGAAGATCCTGAAGTATGTCGATATACCTGCCGTCATCGCATGCGAATATCCCATTGATTTTGAGGATTTTGCGAAAGCCGGTATAAAGACAAAATTCGTGAAACCGAAGAACCCTGAAACAGAAGGTGCCGTAGTGGCTATAGTCAGCGGTATAACAAGGGGAGAGACATGCTCCCGGGGCAGCCTGAATAACCTGGTCAAGGAGATACGCAATATACTTGGCCAGAAGCTTGAAGATACGCATGCCGTCAGGAGCGACCTGTTGATAAATGAAGGACTAATGGCAAGTGAAGAACCTGCGGAGAGTGAGTAACTTGAAATGCTACCTGTGTGCGAAAATGGGAAAAGATGTTGATGCCGTCGCAGCATGCATAGTTTGCGGCATGGGAGTGTGCATGGAGCACTCCATCTATGAACCAACCCCGGTGTGGAAGGGTGATTACCCGGTACGGCTTGAGAAGGATATTGAGAACATGAGACGAATACTCTGCCAGCCATGCCATGAGGCTCTTAAGGAGAACTGGTGATTTCTATGCTGAGATGTTACGAATGCGCTGAGAAAGAGTCAACTGAAGAGGCTGTCGCCTTGTGTATAATGTGCGGCAAAGGACTGTGCATGCAGCACGCCCACCGCATCGACCTCCCTATATGGCAGGGAGGATATCCTGCACCTGTAAAGATTTTGAAGAAGGGGCTGCCAAGGTTCGTATGCAGCGAGTGTGGTAATATCCTGATGCCCGGTGCGTGCGAATAAAGGACATGTTCGAGGTGCGGTTCCACGGCAGGGGAGGGCAGGGTGCCGTCATGGCTGCCCAGACGC
The DNA here is from genome assembly GCF_900196725.1 of Candidatus Methanoperedens nitratireducens. GTDB lineage: Archaea > Halobacteriota > Methanosarcinia > Methanosarcinales > Methanoperedenaceae > Methanoperedens > Methanoperedens nitroreducens_A. The sequence goes on from NZ_FZMP01000113.1 coordinate 8,870, forward strand.
TTGCTGAGGCTGCCGTAATTGAAGGGAATTATGCAGTAGCCTTTCCTTTTTTTGGCGCTGAAAGACGCGGCGCGCCGGTTCTGGCTTTTACGAGGATAGACCCTAAAAAAATATACAGCAAGACTCAGGTGTATGCTCCCGACTGCGTTGTCGTTCTTGATGATTCGCTCCTGGATACCATCGACGTGGTAGCAGGCTTGAAGCCCGAAGGTACTGTTGTCATAAACTCGAAGGATAAGCCAGAGGACATTGACCTCGGTGAGGAGATAAGAACAGGTGCGATAAATGCGACCTCTGTAGCGCTTGAGATATTGAAAGCCCCGATAACCAACACCACTATCCTGGGCGCATTCGCAAAAGCCGCAGGAGTTGTTAAGATCGAATCTCTTGAGGATGCCATCAGACGAAGGTTCGGTGAAAAACTCGGTAAAATTGTGGGTGAAAAGAATGCCCTTGCCGCCCGGACCGCTTATGAAAAAACTGTTATTGGTAGAAGCAAAGGGATAAAAAAGCTTGAACCGAAGAAACAGTGGCTTCCCGCGTATCAGGAACTCCCAACCGGCGGTGCGCTGGTTGAAGGCAAAACCGAAGCAGGATTGATAGGGCCCGGGAGTTTTATTGAGAACAAGGTCATGGGATGGGCGACATTCCGGCCCGTGCGTGACAGGGAGAAATGCACCATGTGCCTGTTATGCTGGTTCTACTGCCCCGAGGGGACCATCGTGCGCATTTCGGACAGGGGAGACCTGATGACGAATTATGATTATTGCAAAGGCTGCGGTATATGCGCCAATGAATGCCCGGTAGATGCAATAAAGATGGTGAGAGCGAGGGTATGAAAAAAGTAATAACCGGCGACCATGCTGTCGCGATTGGGGCAAGGCTGTGCAGAGTTGAAGTAGTGCCAGCATACCCGATAACGCCGCAAACACTTATTATTGAACATATTGCTGATTTCGTGAACGACGGAGAGATGGATACAAAATTCCTTACTATGGAGTCAGAGCACAGCGTTATGAGCGCAGCCGCAGCAGCATCGGCGGCGGGCGCAAGAGTGTTTACCGCAACATCCTCACAGGGACTTGCGTTCATGCATGAGATGCTTTATTCAACTGCGCCTTTGCGCCTTCCTGTCGTGATGGCGAATGCCAGCAGAACGCTTGCCAGTCCACCTGGCATCTGGTGCGAGTATAACGATTCAATGGGAGCGCGGGATTCAGGGTGGCTTCAGCTATATGTGGAAGACAACCAGGAAGCGCTGGATATGGTAATCCAGTCTTACAGGATTGCGGAGGATAAGCGTGTCCTGCTGCCTGTAATGCCGTGCCTTGACGGCTTTGTGCTCACGCACACGGTCGAGCCCGTAGAGATTATACAGCAAGAAGATGTGGATTCATTCCTGCCGCCTTATTCGCCTGATATAACTCTTGACCCTGCACGACCTGCGATGATAGGGACGTTCATGCCTGCAGAGTACATAATGGAACTGCGCAGGCAGACCGCACTTGCTGTAGAGTCTGCAAAAAAGGTCATAAGGGAAATAAACGATGAGTTCGCCAGGCGCTTTGGAAGGAACTACGGCGGTTTGATCGACACGTATCAGATGGAAGATGCTGAGGTTGCATTGATCACAATGGGCACGGTTACAAGCACTTCGCGCGAGGTCGTTGATGACATGCGGAAAGCCGGGGAAAAAGTCGGTCTTGTTAAACTTCGTTTCTTCAGACCGTTTCCATCGGAGGAGCTGCGGAAAGCATTATCAGGCGTGAGTGCTGTCGGAGTTTTTGATCGCTCGATATCATATCACGGCGGAGGACCGGTATTTAATGAAGTGCGCTCAGCGCTCTACGGGAGCACTTTACCTGTTATCAATCATCTTGCAGGCATCGGGGGGAGGGACGTGACAAAAGAGCAGATAATTAAAATGTTCGAGATAACGCTTAAAGCTGCAAAGGGTGAGAAGGTGAATATGATTAACTGGCATAATACGCGGGGCGAGACGGTATGATCAGAATAAAAGACCTGCCGGATGATAACCTGTTCACGGCAGGGCATACAGCATGTCCCGGCTGCGGCGTGGCTATGTCTATCCGCAATGCAATACGCGTACTTGGAAAAGATACTGCCGTTTATGTCCCGGCAAGCTGCGGCGTTGTGTTCGGCACCACTTTCCCTTATGGAGCCTGGAAAGTGCCGTTCTTCCACACAGCCTTTGAGAACACAGGCGCCTGTCTGACTGGAATGAAAGCGGCTTTTGAGAAGAAAGGGAAAGAGGTCACTGCGGCAGGATTCGCCGGGGACGGCGGCACGTATGACATTGGTTTGCAGAGCATGTCGGGTGCTGCTGAACGTAACGATGATGTGCTTTATATCTGCCTTGACAACGAGGCATATATGAACACAGGCATACAGCGAAGCGGCGGAACACCGTTCGGGGCATGGACCACGACTACACCTGTGGGTACGAAAATACAGGGGAACCGGCGTTTTAAGAAGAACCTCGGTGATATTGTAGTGGCGCATGAGATACCGTATTATGCCACGCTGTCTATCGGGCATCCTCTTGATTTCATAAGGAAAGTAGAGAAGGCGAAAAGCATTAAGGGCTTCCGTTTTCTTCATATGTTCACGCCATGTATCCCGGGCTGGAAGATGGACCCTGCCAGGACCGTGGAAGTTACGAAGCTTGCGGTCGAGAGCGGTATGTGGACTCTCTACGAGGTGGAGAACGGGGAAAAAAGAATAACCTATAAGCCTGGGAAAATGAAAAGAGTAAAGGATTACCTGATGATGCAGGGAAGGTTCAGGCACATAGGCGAGGAGGATATAAAGAAGCTCCAGATGTGGGTTTGCAAGAAATGGAACCTGAACTATAAGGAGAAGGGCGCGCCTGAGGTGTGCGAGATCGAGCCGCCTGTTGAACATCATGCTGTTACGGAGGAACACAGGGAGATGCACGGACCATGAAGAAGAACATCAAGCCAAAACTCTATACGCTGAGCACATGCATGCATTGCAAGGCAACAAAGAGGTTTTTGAAGAAGAACGGGATTGAATACGATTATGTGGATGTGGATAAATTAGACGGTGAAGAGCAAGATAAAGTCGAACAGGAATTATTGAAATTGGCCGGAGGATTAAGATTCCCGACCATAGTGATCGGCGACAAGGTGATCGTGGGGTTCTATGAGGATAAGCTGAGAGAAGCTCTGGGGTTATGACAACCGTTGAAGAAATGTTCGCCGGGATGAAGAAGATCGCGGACGAGGAGGGCTACCGGTTCAACCCTGACAGGGAGGAACTGGACGATATACTCCAGGGGCTGTGGGACAACGAGCACAGGTACGGCTACCCATCGTGCCCGTGCAGGATTGCGAGCGGCGAGCTGGCAAAGGACATGGACTTCATCTGCCCATGCAACTACCGCGATGCTGACGTGGAGGAATACGGCTGCTGCTTGTGCGTGCTGTATGTAAGCGATGACTGGGAGACGAGAAAGCACGACCCGATACCGGAGCGGCGCCCGCAGGAATATTATGAGAAAGGTTATCCGAGCATAATGGAACAGAAAGGAGCAGGAGGTAAAGAAATGGCTCAGGTTTACAGGTGTACGGTGTGCGGTTATCTCTGCGCAAGGGATGAGCCGCCCGACCTTTGCCCGGTTTGCAGGGCAAAGAAAGAGAGGTTTGAGGAATTTGAGATGACGGGATGAAGTGTACCAGGTCTGAATCTAAATCACAAACCCCGTCTCACTTTTCGGCAGCGCCCTTATCAAAATAAAGTTCCTCATCTTCGAAGGCAGCACCCGCGCCACCTCTTTCATGGTCACGCCTTCCACGAACCGGATGTTCTCTATCTGCTCGTGGTATTCATCATAAGGCAGTTTGACCCTCGCGCCGTTCATCTGCAAAGTGACGGGCAGGGGATGGAGGCTGTCGATGATCTCCTGCACCTGGTCTTCTATCTCTTTCTTGATGCGCGGCGGCGCAACTGCGGGCGGGTCTTTTGCAAGCTCCTTTCGCACATTATCCAGCACGTTGCCTATCACATCCGCAAGCTTATCAAGCGTCCGCAGCTCCTCAGAATGGCGCATGTGGTGCAGTATCCTTCCGAAGCTCCCCACATAGGCGGTGGCATTGGGGACATCCTCAACCTTCAGTTCAGGCGCGCCGGTCACGATAATCGGGACTTCTATGCCTTCATAGAGCCGCTTTGATTTTTCGATAATGCAGTGCTCGTAATTACCCAGGATGAACACCGCCAGGTCATGCTCGTTGATGAGGTCGCGCTCGTAAGCGCTGAGCTGGCATATCCTCTTTCCTACTCCCCGCGCCAGTCCTACCATGTTGGTCTTTGCGCCTTTCTTTCGCAGGAACTCGGCCACATCGCAGTCAAGGTGGGGCAGGTGGTGATATGCAAGCGTGGGCGCGACCGTCGCTATCTCGGTTCCAGTAAGGGGCGCGCGCATGATGGTGCCGAGGAGGTCTTTTGCTTTAGCTTCCACGATAGCCATGTCGTTTATCGGTACGAGCATCAGCAGCACAACCCCTGTCTGCATCACGTTCTTCTGGAGAATATACCCGCCGAGGTCTTCCACAAGCTCAACTATCTGGTTGTGTTTATACACGCCGCCCTCGTACATCACAGGCTCAAGCATCTTTTTCACTCCTCATTGATTCCAGCATATCCTTAGCTCTCGCTATCCACTCTGGTTTAAGCGTATCCTCCGAAGCCACGAAGAGAACATACGACGTTGATAATTCATGTTTTCTTACCCTGAAGCCCTCAGGTATGATTCTCAGCGCTATTGCATCTATCAGCCTGTCAAGCACTTCCTGCTGCGGCTCTTCGATCACAAGCTCTCTGAGTTCATCTATTTCCTTGACAGGATCGACTTTCACAATGATTATTTTCTTGTCGGGCTGCTCTAAACTCTCCTTCCCGTATTTTTCCCAGAGCTTATTTAAAAGTTTTACAGTGAACGCTTCCCGCTGCAACTCTATCTTTATCTCATCCTTTCCAAGGGAACCCATCTCTATCTTGGCGAAATCCTTGAGCCGTATAGCCGGAGTCCCCAGACGGAGAAGCGCCGTGAATATAAAAACCGGCTCAACAGGGTCAACAAAAACCTTCAACCTCCCTATCACACGGTTCAGGGAAAGGTCAGCCAGTACGTCCTGTATCAGGATTTTGGTGGTCTTTGCCCCAACAGCATCGGGCGATTCCACGTTGAAAGTCTCAAGTTGTTCCATCTGACCCTCTTAATCCTCTATCTGGAAATAAATCCCGATACCAGCAAAGCCGCCCCTACTGCTCCTATATACTGCGCATCGTTCGGAACAAGGACCCTTACTTTAAGTAATTCTTCAACCGCTTTTGGCAGTCCTTCGATAAGAGATGTCCCCCCGCACATTATCACAGGTTCTTTTACATCGATTTCCTGGAGCTGCTGCTCGAACAACTGCTCTGCGACGCTGTGGCAGGCTGCCGCAGCTACGTCCTCAGGTTTACTTCCTGCAGCCAGCGAGTTTACTAAGGACTGGATGCCGAAAACGATGCAGTAGCTGTTCATAACAACATTCTTATAATTCCCGTTCAATGCAAGGGCGCCAAGCTTCGTGATGTCTACTCCCAGCCTCTTCGCCGTCATTTCAAGGAACCTGCCGGATGCGCCGGCGCATATGCCGCCCATCGTGAACATGCCCGGGATGCCGTCGATGACCGATATAGCCTTGTTATCCATGCCACCGATATCAAGAACCGTGGCTGTACCTTTTTGTTTATCTGCCAGGTAAACAGCACCTTTTGAGTTGACGGTAATTTCTTCCTGCACAAGGTTTGCCTTGAAATGCTCACCTACCAGGAACCTGCCGTAACCCGTCGTGCCGAGAGCCTGGATTTCCTCGCGATCGACACCAGCCTCTTTCAGTGCATTGTTATAAGCTTCCTCTGCGCTCTCAAGCACCTTTATTGTGGGGACCCAGCCTTTGCCAATTATCTTATTGTCTCTCATGATCACTGCTTTCGTGGTCGTTGAGCCTGAGTCTATGCCAGCCGTTAGACCGCTTTGCATTTCTCTTGCAAGCAGGCTCTTTCGCCGCGCTGTGGTGGTGAGAGCCTCCATCCTTGTAAGAAGGGTTCCAGCGGTCGTTCTTTCCGTGAAAGAATAACTTATGACGGGAATGCCGGTTTCTCATTGATATACCGGCGTACCTCGCTCCTGACGATCGCTGCCTCGGCGCACCGGAAGCACGTTGCAACGAACACCGCATCCACATGCACCTTGCCCGTGACTATGGACTTGGCGCGTGCCATCATGAGTTTCAGGTCAGGGCTTGCTACTTTAAGCCCGAACTCTTCCTCGATAGCATCGATATCCGATATATCAACTTCAGGGAAGATCATCACCGCATTTACCTGCTTCACGGCAGAATCGATCTCTTTCTGTATCCCGCTGTACTCAGCGCCGCATGAGAGCTGGGCGATCCTCACAAGATTTTCAGATGCGGTCATTTTTCCTCCTCTTTTTTAAGGGATTTCAGGAATTCCGATATCTTGAACACGAACTCCTTCGCGTCTTCCTCGGATGAAGGATATTCCAGTTCAAGCAGCGGTATTTTCTTTGCCCGTATCAGGAAGTTCACAAGCTCGTTCGTCCTTGCGCATCCCATGCATCCGAACGATGTCACCGGGTCCCGGACAATGATAGCGGCATCAGCTTTTGATATCAGCGGGTCAAACAGTGCCATCCTGCCCCTGACGCCAGACGGCACTTCAACCGCTGCGTATTTAAGACCGAGCTTCGGCTCTTCAGGTGTGATGTTAAGGGGCGGTGAATCCAGTCCCTGCGACCTGACCCTTTTCCCGATCTCCGACATTATTGCAAGGGGCTCATGACCAAAGCGCTCAACCAGGTCTGAAAGGATAAGACTGTTAGTCGGATAAATAAAGATCTTCATTGTTTATTCCTCTGCTTCTTTTATTATTTGTTTAAGCTTTTCAATATCAAGTTTTTTCTTTCTTTGTTTTTGTTCAGGAACTTCACCCTTATCCAGTGCTTTCAGCGCGGAAGCGATATACGGCAGTATCCTGTCTTCAGTCTCAAGAGTATGGAACCCCGGTCTTGCCCCGCCCCGGCGTGTCGCCCTGCACCTGTAAGGCTCACCCGGCGCAAGTCCGCGTTCTTTAATGAATATGCCGTATGGGTCCATCTTACGGATATTGCCCAAAAGCTGCTCGACCACAGGGCGTTCCCCGGATACAATAATGCCAAAACAGGTCTCTTTTATCATTACATCCGCATTTGATTCGTAAAGTTTTATAACGACGTCGCTCGGAAGCACTTTCTGTGAATTAATAACTACCATTTTTGTTATGGTGTCCATTATGAAACCTCTCTTATGTAAACTATTTCCCCCGCTTTTATCCCTTTAAGCCGCTGCGGGTCGATCACTGCCCCTATTATATTCGTACATTCGAATTTCTCACCTGTAGGGCCGTACTTTTCGTCATCCGTAAGTTTAACGCCTATCATGCCGTATCGCTTTGCAGCCTGGTTTGTAACGCCGATTTCCCCTGCTTTGATCTTCGCCTTCGGGACATTTTCGGGGGTTATTTCCTTATAAGCCTCCGCTTCTTTTTCAGACCTGAAAAGGAACGTGTTCTCATATGTGTAAAAAACTGGCAGTGGTCCCAGCGGTCTGTCTTTCAGGCGCAGGGAATGAGTGAAGAAATCCAGCGTTTTGGGCGCAAGCTCGTAATATAACCTGACGTCAATTATTTTGTCGGATTTTACGCCAAGTGCCGTGACCATCCCTTCTTTTATGATGCCGATAGTGGTATCCGGGTCCTGCTCGACTATGATAGCATCATCGCCAGTGTATCCTCTTTTTTCAAGTTTCAATCCGCGGGCATTCAGCATTTTCTCAGCATCTGCAAAGTTCATTCCCAGTATCATGACCCGATCGGGATTGCATAATACCGCAAGTTTACTTCCGCCATCTGCTATCCTGACAAGCTCAAGCCCGCTTGAAACATGCCCTACTACACTGTGTATGGCGCTTGATGTCCTGTCTTCTTTGTAAATATATACCCGTCCATTGCCAAGCCCTTCCGTCCTGACCACAACCGAGCCTTCTGACCTGGCATCCCAGTGTTCATACGGGCATCCTTCCCCTTTAAGCGTATCATCGGATATGAATGAATTTGAGAACGTATCGACATTGAACAATTTTCTCCTGACAAGCGCCAGGAAATGCTCTGCGCCTTCAGGTGCTTCGTTCACAAGGTCGACCCTGAAAAACGTAAAAATCTTCATCCCGTCTTCAAGTTTCGTATCAAGGTCGGCTGTGGAGACCTTATCAAGGAGCGTCTCCCACTTTATGACAGGTTCGATCTTCAGTAATGTATCGCCCTGCCGCATCTGCGCTATAACGTTCTTACCGCTTATGACCTTTGCAACAACAGCACCCTGCGGGCTTCCGTAATCTGAAATATGTTTATCTTTTGCAAGCAGCAGGTACGAGTTCTTCGCATCGTATCCGCCTGTCCCGAAAAAGACATCATAACGGTTGTACTTTTTTTCAGCCCGTTCAGGAACGATATCAGTCTCAAAGGGCCCGAACGCAACGGAATTACCCGTCTCCCAGTGTGCTTTTATGTTCGAGAGAGCGGCATTGAACCTGCTCCATATCGTCGATTCACCTGAAAGCTCGATCCTGAATTCGCCTTTTGTGGTGAGGACCTTATACTCGGAGGTAGCTTCCTCCTTTTTCGTACTTGCCTTTAAAATCCCTGCGGTTGTGCCGGGGATGTAAAATGCTTTTGTAAGTTCTATGGCATCTCTCAGGCGTGAGCCATCGTTCACTTCTAATTTTTGCCCGTTAACTTCTATTTTCATTTTAATTCTTTAACGATCCCTTCCAGGGCTTCCTCACGCTCTTTCTCGGAAAGTTTTGATAAAACAGCATCGGTTTCACCGATATCCACTATCTTGCCAAGGCGCATCAGTGCAGCCCTGTCGCATACCTGCGCAACAAAATCCATATCGTGCGATACTATGACGAACGTCTCGCCCAGTTCTTTTCGTGCATGGAGGATGGATTTTGAAACCTCTATCTTTGTTACCGGGTCCATTGTCCCTGTCGGCTCATCGAAAACAAGTATTCTCGGCTCTTTCATGAGTACCTGCGCCATCGCGACCCTGTGCCGTTCTCCCTCGCTCAACTCATCAGGCATCTTGGTGAGTATCTCTTTTGCCTTTTTTTCCGTGAAACCGGCAGTCATCAGGGTCTGGATCGCTTTCCTCTCACCGAGCTCATAGGGTAAATCAAGACCTATGGACTCTGTCAGGTTATCGATTACTGTCCTGTGGGGATAAAGGCTGTATTCCTGGTGGAGTATGCCGATGTATTTAGTGGCTCTGCCTTTTTTGTCAGGGCCGGGCTGTGTCATATCGACCCACTCATCCCCTATCCTGATCTCGATAGAGCCTGAGGTGGGTCGCAATAACCCGGAGATTATTTTGGATGATGTTGTTTTACCGGCTCCGCTCACACCGATCAGACCGAATATCTCGCTTTCATTCACATCGAAACTAATATCATTGACAGCCCTGACTATACCCCTGTCAAGGGAGAAGTATGTCATTTTCAGGTCGCGTGCCCGGATAATGGGCTTCCCGATATCTACTTTCTCCTGGTCGCCTATCTCGCCCACTTCTTTCATGAACTCAGCGGCAACTTCGTGCGGATCGCCGATCTTTAAAATCTTCCCTTCCTCCAGCCACAGTGCGCGGTGCGAAAGCTCCTCAATGACTTTGGGCCAGTGTGAGGTAATGATAAGAGACATCTTAAAGTCCTTTGTTGCGTTCAGAATAGTTTCATGGACAATATCTGCGGTCTTTGGGTCAAGAGTACCTGTGGGCTCATCGGCCAGCAGAAGTATGGGATTTTTCACAAGCTGCCTTGCGAGAACAACGCGCTGTTTTTCCCCGCCTGAGAGTTCTCTTGCTATGTGCATCATCCTGTTTGAAAGATTGACCTGGTCAAGAAGGTCAGCAGCTACGTTTATTGCGTTCGGGCCAAGCTCATCGATCTCCTGGAGGGCATTCATGACGTTTACAATAACTCTTTCATCACCGTACAGGGCGAAAGTCCTCTGGAGCATGATAGCGATCCTTCTTGTTATATCCTTCCTGAGCGGGTCATGGATGGGCAGTTTTGCAAAATCCGCCTCAAGCTTCTCAAAATGAGAATTACATCTCGGACATGCCAGCCCGACCTTGCTTGGGCGGTCGATAAATCCACAATTGCTGCATCGCGAGAGATGGTATATCACACTGCCAGTAACATCATCAAAAGCTTCCACTCCTCTTAACACATGCATAAGAATGGATTTTCCTGCGCTGCTTTTTCCCAGAATTCCGAGGATTTCCCCTTCTTTAACTTCGAGGTTTATATTCTTTAGAACATCAACTCCATCAAAGCCAACACGAAGGTCTTTAATTTCGATAAATAGAGTCATATTTTGTTCTCCATGGGTCACTTATGCGATTCATTAATCCGCGTTAATATAAATTTATGTATTTGACTTCATAACCGTTAGTTTTTAGCGGTTAAAGACGCAGGTAAGTTATAAATTTAACTAAATCTGCGGCTATTCAAAATAGATGAAGCAGTACATAAATATAACGATAATACATTACATTATAAACAAAATAAAATCTTATATTAATCGGCAGCTAAAGGATATATCCGGAGATGCTGCAAGCCAGTCCTTAGACCAAAACAAAATTCTTTATATTCCTGCCATCTATTACAGGCATGAGGTATTGCATTGAAAATTATCGGCGGTCATGCTTCACAGTTGCTTGCAGGAAGAGTCTCGGAATTACTGAAATGTAATCTGCTGGTAAGCGATTTTAAGAAATTCCCCGACGGGGAGCTGTACACTCGCATCCTGGATGAGTTCGCTGGCGAGGAGGTTACAATAATCCAGAGCACACCGACAGACTCGGATTTTGTTTTACTTCTGCTGATGATAGAGGCATGCAGCGAAGCGGCAAAGATCAACGTGGTCATCCCGTACATGGGATATGCGCGCCAGGATAAGCGGTTCAAGAGCGGTGAGCCGATAAGCGCCCATGCGGTCGCAAGGGCGATCAAAGCGGACAATGTCTATACCATCAATATCCATGATACGGATATCCTTGACTATTTTGATGCAAATGCAAAAGACCTTGACGCGACCCCTGCCATCGGCAAGTATATAAAAAACCTGATACTCAGCGACCCGATAATAATTGCACCTGACGACGGTGCCATACACCTTGCCCGCAATGCATCAAGGGACCTCGGTCTGGATTATGACTATCTTGAGAAAACCCGACTCAGCGGAGATACTGTAACCATACAGCCCAAGAACCTTGAGGTGAATGGCCGGGATGTGATAATCATCGACGATATTATCTCAACAGGCGGCACGATGGCAGAAACGATATATCTCCTGCGAAACCAGGGAGCACACTGGGTATTTGCAGCCTGCGTGCATCCTGTTCTCTCAAATAACGCTGTCCTGAAGCTATTCCAGGCAGGAGTGAAAGGGATAATTGCGACTGATACGCTGGATAAAGCTGTAAGCACTGTGAGCGTTGCTCCGGTGATAGCGGATGCGATGAAAAAACTTTAATAAGAGTCCATCCTCAATCCCTAACTCATCTTGAGCCATTGGTTGCATTGGTTGGGCGTAGAGTTTCTAGGTTCCATAGCATATAGCTTGACTTAAAGCGTTTATAACAACATTTCTTTGTTTTGGTTTGACCATTGTCTCGTTTCTGGCACCTATGCAAATTACAAAATGCCGACAAATGACGCCCCGCTGATTTCTAACTTGAACCATCATTAACTTTT
>NZ_FZMP01000231.1 GCF_900196725.1 Candidatus Methanoperedens nitratireducens
GATAAGAAAATGCGTTTATACTTTCCTATACGTCAAGTATGGATTGTTATGGCTATATGCAACCGCTGATCTCATGCTAAACACCGCCAACGGCGGCGCTTCCCCAGGGGTCTGGGGTCACAACCCCAGCGCCATAAGGCTAATATTGACCGAAAGTGTTAATAGTACGCTTATCTGCGGTTTTATTTCTCATGATTTTGTAGTTATTTTCGAATCTCACTATAAGGCATTCTGATTATTTCTCCTGTCCTCTCATAAGTCCGTAATCCCGGAGGCAGTTTTTCGCTGAATTCCTGTGAGCGAAGGGCTTCCATGAAGCGCTTAATCCCGCTACTTTCAAGAAGCCCTGGAGGAATAACAAAATCGTATTCTTCATCCGCTATTTTGATGAAATCAAGCCCATTTAATTCCGCAACTGTACGAATCCCGACTCCAACATCCGCTTTTCCGAGCTTTACCGCCGAGGCGATCGCACTGTGGGTTTTTGCTTCCGTATGATAGCCATCTATGTTTTCTGTAAGCCCCTCAAATGATATTCCTCTTTGCAGTGCGATTTCCCTGAGTTTAATATCGGTCAGTACCCGTGTCCCTGAGCCGGTGTTCCTGTTAATAATCCTCGCGCCGATAATATCCTCGAACCTGCTGATTTTGCTATCCTTCCTCACGATCAAACCCTGTTCCCTCAGATAACCTTTGACCAATACCGCGTCCCTGATACCAAACCTTTCCAGGAATGGGATATTGTACTCCCCTGATTCATCCAGAAGATGCACCCCGGCGATATCAGCTGTTCCGTTCCTTATGGCGCTTAACCCTCCCGAAGAGCCAACGTTAATAACGCGCATCTTCAGGCTGGCAACATCAATAAGGGTATCAAGCCCGAGGCAATGGCTTCCCACGAAAAGCAGGTCAGGGATATCAACTTCACCGAACAATGTTACACTCACAGTCTCCCCTGCTTCTACCATTTCCACTTCGGACGGTATTTCAATGAAACCATCAGCTTCTGCGAGCGTGGTTATCGCGCCGGAACCTTTCTCGACAGGATATACCCGTCCCCTGATAACGCCAACCGGAAGAAGCTGGCTTCTCCCTTCCGAGCGCACCCGCACAGCCATTTTTGCATTGATATGTGTTTTCTCTTCTTTTTCCCCGGTTATTTTCCTGATAAGCGGCGCCACGAATTCATTGAAAATGGTAAGCGAGGATGTGGGGTAGCCGGGAAGACCGAATACAGGTTTTCCGAACACTTTTCCTATCACCGCGGGTTTTCCGGGTTTTATGTCAATCCCGTGGGCAAGCACAGTGCCGTTCTCCTCGATAATCCTGTACATCACATCGCCCGAACCGGCTGAGGTGCTGCCTGAAGTGAGAATGATGTCGCAGCGCTCTGCAGCTTTTTTCAGGACGTTCTTAATTTCGGTTTCATCGTCCCTGACTATGCCGTATCGGATGGGATTTCCGCCGCATTCTTTTACTGCCGAGGCTACGGAAAAAGAATTTATATCGTAGATTTTTCCTTCGTTGAGTTTACTTCCGGGCTCTTCAAGCTCGTTTCCTGTAGAGATGATGCCCACATCCAGCCCGTATACTTTAACTGCCCTCCTGCCTGTCGCAGCAAGTACGCCGATTTCTCTTGTACTGAGAGCTGTTCCCTTTTTTAACACCCGCTCACCCACCATTATATCCGAGCCTGCATGCATTACATTTTCATTGATGGAAACAGGACGGAAAATGAGCAGGTCTTTATCGGACCTGGTGTACTCTACCATCACCACGGCATCCGCGCCTGCCGGCATCACAGCACCCGTCGCGATCTCAGCAGCTTCGCCTCTTCCTACATGGATTTCAGGATTTATTCCTGCCGGAATAGAGACCACGCTCTTAAGGCGTATGGGGTTGTCCTCCCGCGCCTCATATGTATCGGCAGCATGAACAGCATAGCCATCCATGGAAGCCCTGTTAAAAGGAGGCACGTCCACTTCAGAGACAACATCCTCTGCAAGAACCCGCCCGGGTGAGTCTTCGATTTTTATTTCAGTTATACCGGGTTGTATATCGAAACTTTCGATTATTTTATTTGCTTCGTCGATTGTGACCAGTTTCCTGAATTCTTTTCGCATATCTATTTTAAATGTAGAGTCCCCCGTTTATATCTATTACCTGGCCTGTTATGTAATTCCCATTTTCTGAGACCAGATAAGCCACAGCCCCGGCAACCTCTTCCGGCTTCCCCAGTCTTCCGAGAGGTATCTGGGCGAGGATTTTCTCCATTACCTCTTTAGGAACCGTTTTTAGCATATCGGTCTCTATAAACCCGGGAGCTACGGCGTTTACGGTTATACCCTTGCCTGCAAATTCCTTTGCCAGTGTTTGTGTAAGAGCTATCATTCCGGCTTTTGAGGCTGCATAGTTCGCTTGCCCGCGATTACCCATCCTCCCGATAACCGAGGAAATATTCACGATCCTGCCGTACTTCCTCTCAAGCATACCCTCTATGACCGCTTTGGTACAGTAGAAAGCGCCATCCAGGTTCACAGATAGGACTTCTGTCCACATCGCGGGTGTCATTTTTACAAAAGATTTGTCCCTGACTATTCCTGCGTTATTAACCAGAATATCGATTTTACCCAGCTGCTTTACTACCTCGTCCCGCATCCTGTTCACCTGCTCAAAGTCATTGACGTTAGCCTGGACTATGCAGGAATGTTTGCCCATGGAATCTATTAATTCGGATACTTCTTTTGCATGCTCTGTTGTTTCCATTTTCTCTATCTTCAGGGATAACCTCTCAAATTCATCTATCATTCCCATCTGGTCTATCAGCTTTGATACCTTCTCAGCCTGCTCCTTTGTATACTGGTAATTAATAGCAACATCTGCACCATCTTCTGCAAGTTGCAAAGCGATCGCTCGCCCTATCCCCCTTGCGCCTCCGGTAACCAGTGCGACTTTACCATCCAATCGTGCCCTCTTTACCATCGTATCACCTCTTTACCACCATGGCAATGCCCTGGCCACCTCCGATACAGAGGGTCGCAATGCCGTATGCACCTTCCCTTCTTCTTAATTCGTGCACAAGTGTGACCAGTATCCTTGCGCCGCTCGCTCCTATGGGATGCCCGATCGCTATAGCGCCGCCGTTGACATTAACATTATCAGGATTCAGATCCAGTTCTCTGCTAACAGCTATGCTTTGCGCTGCAAAGGCTTCGTTGAGCTCTATGAGGTCAAGTTTACCGGCAGTTATGCCAGCACGCTCAATGGCTTTTCTGGCTGCGCAAACAGGACCCATACCCATTATTTCGGGAGGAACGCCGCAGGCTGAATAGCTTTTGATTATTGCCATGGGCTCAATGCCTTTTTCTTTTGCTTTTTCTTCGGACATCAAGAGAACTGCAGCGGCTCCATCGTTGATACCTGATGCATTCCCCGCAGTTACTGTCCCGTCCTTTTTAAATGCAGGTTTTAGTTTTGCAAGTATCTCTTTTGTTGTTCCGAACCTGGGAAACTCATCCGTATCAAAGAGTATGGGTTCGCTTCTTGGCCGGGAAACTTCTACCGGGACAATCTCTTCCTTGAACTTCCCTGCCTTGATCGCGACTTGCGCATTATTCTGGCTTTTTGCAGAGAATTCATCCTGTTCTTCCCGTGTAATATTGTACTTTCCTGCTACGTTCTCTGCTGTTACTCCCATATGGTAGTTGTTGAAAATGTCCCATAATCCGTCATGTATCATCAAATCCACAACTTCATCGTTGCCCATCTTTGCCCCCCAGCGGTTTTTTTTCAGGGCATACGGAGCCTGCGACATGGACTCTACTCCGCCTGCAAGTACGACATCAGCATCGCCGAGCATGATGGATTGTGCCCCCAGGGCAACTGATTTCAAACCCGAGCCGCACACCTTGTTCACGCAATAGGAAGGAACTCCTTCTGGAATCCCCGCACCGATTGCAGCCTGCCTTGCCACATTCTGTCCATGGCCCGCTGAAAGGACGTTTCCCATGATGACTTCTTCAACTTCACTTTGCTCAATATCCGCCCTTCCCAGGGCATCTTTCAATACCACAGAACCAAGTTGACCGGGACCGAAATCCTTCAGACTTCCCCCGAATTTCCCAACTGCAGTTCTTGTAGCTGATACAATAACTACATTATTCATATTTTTCACCTTTTTAACAAATCCCCTGATAGTCTCCTGAATTAATTCAGGGTCTCAGGGGTCTTTATATTACTAATCCACCGTCCACACCAAGCACCGCCCCGTTGACAAAGTTTGCCTCATCCGAAGCAAGATACAAATATGCATGTGCGACATCCTCTGCTTTACCCAGCCTGCGCAGCGGAGTTTTTTCTTTCATCACTTCAAGGATTTTTTCGGGTACGTTTGAGGTCATTGGAGTCATTATAAATCCCGGCGCTACTGCATTGATTCTTATCCCTTTTTTCCCGAGTTCCTTTGCTAATGTCTTTGTTAAGCCGATTAGCCCTGCTTTGGCGGCAGAATAATTGGCCTGACCGATATTACCATACAATCCAACAACAGAAGAAGTATTTATTATCACACCGCTTCCCTGACCGACCATAGAATCAACCACTGCCTGGATGCAGTTAAAAGCTCCCTTAAGATTGATGTTAATAACCCTGTCCCACTGTTCCTCGGTCATTTTTGATATGAGGGCATCCTGAACAATACCTCCGTTATTTATCAGCACGTCGATTTTACCGTATTTCTCCAGGGTTTCAATAGCCATCTGTTTTGATTGCCGGTTATTGGATATGTCTAATTTAACAAAAAACCCCTCGCCTCCTGTGTTCTTAATCTCTGCTACTGTTTCTCTACCGCTTTTATCATTTATGTCGGCTACAACGACTTTAGCCCCTTCTCTTGCAAACAGGAGCGCAGTCTCTTTACCAATACCGCTTCCCGCTCCTGTAATAATTACAACCTTATTTTCAAGTTTCATCTTATTTCACCTTTAACCTACGGTTCTTTCTTTTTCGTTCAAGCTTCACTTGCCTGGCTTTTTCCGGCTTTCCGTTTCCAGTACCATCCGGAAGAGACCTCGGCTTTAACCACCTGGCAATACCGGGACAGACCTCTTTCTGTGATCTGGAACCCACGAAGATGCCTATATGTCCTGTAGGGAAAATCAGCGTCTCTTTATCAGAACTTGATACGGCATCATTCAGAGGTACACTTGCATCAGTGGGAACCAGATGGTCAAATTCTGCCATGACGTTAAGAAGCGGCATGGAGATTTTTTTCAAATTAACCTTCTTTCCATTAAGCTCCATCTTGTTTTTGATAAGCAGGTTCTTCTGGTAGCAGTCTTTCATGAACTGCCTGTAGGCTTCACCTGCCTGGTCGGGACTGTCGAATATCCATTTCTCCATTCGGAGGAAATTCTTGACCGTTTCTTCATTGCGAAGTGAGCAGGCAGTATCGTTCGGCTTGCATTCGATTCGTTCGAATATACCTACATACTTGTCAATCATAAGCCGGAACGGGTCCGTGAGCAAGAATCCAGAATTTAATAAATCCCCTGGTACTATCCCATAGTAATCCACGATCCTGTCTACGTCCAGGCCCCTTGCCCATATGTAAAGAAGCCCTTTATCAATATCGAAGTTTACAGGAGTCACCAGGGTAATCAGGTTTTTCACTTTTTCGGGGTGCAGTGCAGAGTACATCACAGAAAGAGTACCTCCCTGGCACACACCGAGCAGCGTGATCTTATCCAATCCTGACTTCTCTCTGATGTTATCCACAGCATTATTTACGTAGCCATTCACATAATCGTCAATTGTAAGGTATCTGTCCATACCTGTGGGATACCCCCAGTCGATGATATACACATCAAAACCCTCATCCAGAAGTTTTTTTATCACACTTTTATCGGGCTGGAGGTCCAGAATGTAGTAACGGTTCACAAGTGCGTACACTATGAGTATCGGAACCGGGTGCGGTTTTTCTACAGTTGGAATATAATGGATAAGCTTCATCTTATCTTCGCAATAGATTATCTCGGAAGGTGTTGTTCCAACTGAGAAATCGGGGGAGTTCAAAAATAGTTCCATCCCTTGTTTGAATTTCTTATAATCTTCTATTAAATCAAGCTCGCTCATGGTACACCTTTCCCAAAAAAAGAATGCGCTATTTTTCCTCTGATAGCTCTTTGATCTTACTGGTTAATTCTTTTACGGTTTTCTTGAGAGAATACAATTCTTTGTTTATCTCATCGATATCCGTCTTCGTAGGAAGATTCATCGGTTTCAGATAATTCTCTTCAAGCATTTCCCGGTTATATTTCTGGAACTCCATGAAGCATGACATGAATTTTCCCATGTCAGAAGCAAAGTGACCTGAGCTCAGGAATTCCTTGAAGGTCTCGCTATACGTTTCTACCCAGATCTTGTAAAATTCTTTATAATTTTCAGGATCGGTCTCTCCCTCCATCTCCGCTGCCATCTTTTCTCGCATCCTGCGCATTGCTTCCATGAAGACGCTCTGGAAGTTAATATTGGAATCCATCCCTGCTGCATAAAGGTTAACACCGATAGAGAACTCCTTCATCAATTTTTCGGATTTCTCACGCGCCGGACCCAGGGCAGGCATATCCATTAGCCTGCCATAGGTAGCCTCGTAGTTTTTTAACCAGATATCAAAAAATTCACGGGTGGATTCAAAACCGGATTTTTCCATATTTAAACCGTGCCTGTGGAGCTGGCGTATGATTTCACCAGGCTCTTTGATATGCTGTAAATGTGTCCGCGTATATCCTGGTCGCATCCTTTAATGGCTCAAACATCTCCTTAAACGGGCTGAGCGTGGGCGTGTTCTCAAAGAAGTTATCAAATGCCTTTTCATATGTTTTTGCCCAGAGGTTATGAAATTCTTTATATGCCTCCGGATCAGTGGTCTGTTTTGATAATTCCCTGGTCTTCTGTGATAGTTTTTCAAGGGTTGCTATCCAGGACTTGTAGAGGCTAAGATTAACATTTGCACTCCGCACGAAGTACTCTAATACGTCCTTTGAATGCCGCATGGATTGAGCATCGAAAAACCTGCCGTAGGTCTCCTGATATGTATTCTGCCATAAGGTATAAAATTCCTTATAAGCTTCGGGACTTGCATTTCCCCTGGAGATTTCTGACGACTTCGCAGAAAGCTTCAGCATGGAATCAATCCATGGCTTGTATAGCTTTGCATATGAATCTTTCCATAGTTTTGATATATGCTCAAAGGTATCTGAATAGACATCAGGTGCGCCTGTAAGGTTCTCAAATATCTCTTTTACATTTTGCCTGAATGGTAGTGCAAGAAGCTCATCGAATATTTTTCCATACGATTTTATCCACATATCATAGACTTCTTTATATTTTGTAGAATCCGGTTGGCCCTGGAGTACCTCGCGGGTCGCCCTGGAATTCTCCTCTAACTCGGTAATCCATGACCTGTAGATTTTATTCGATTCCTCTGCGCTGACCAGAAGTTTTTCAAATGTTTCCTTACCTGATTCCAGGGTCGGGATCTGATAAAATTTACCGGAGCTGTTCTGGTAGGCTTTCACCCATTCGTCATAAAATTCCTTATATTTTCCCGGTGCAGCGTCCTTTGAGAGTTCAACTGCCTTCTCAAACAGTTCTCCTGTGGATTCGAGCCAGGGCTTGTATAATTTTAAATAGGAATCCTCCCACACTTTTGAAACTGCTGTGTAGCTGTCAGTCTGTGTCTTGGGACTTTCTTTCGTTTCTTCGCTCACATCTTTTTTCTCTTCAATTTTTCTTTCTTCAGTTCTTTTTACCATATAGTTCACTCTTTCTATTTGTTTTATTCAAACCAGTTCAATGCTATTATAATCCTACCAGCTTTTTGATATCAAGCAATTGGATGTTATAATCTTTAGATACATCAAATTCAGCCTTGGTCAGTGCTTCACTTCCATCCATACCTGCATGCATGAATTCCAGCTTTCTTTTTGAGATTGCTGTTAATACATCAAATATATCCATGTGCCACCAGCATGTTACTGGGTTTCACCCAGCATTTCCTCTAACAGTTCATCTGTACTTAGCAGGTATCTTGCTCTTTCCATGTCTATCTCCTCGACCATCTTCCATGAAGGCCAGTCATGGACAAGTACTTCTTTGGGAAAGATCTTCATGAAATCTGGAACCGACCCCAGCGTCCTCTCTATATCCCCCAGTGTATTTTCATACAACATATCAATCTTGATGTTGGAATAGATATAATCTGCATTTCCTACATCGACTGCGATATCAGCTAATGACTCTTCATGACCAATTTGCTGGATGATACCCCCAGGTACACTTATTTCTTTAAACTCCATTTAATTCACCTTTTATTAGTCCCCTGAACTAATTCAGGGGTCTTACTCCCGGACCCAGTAGTTCTGTTGCTGTTACGTTCTAATTAATCCAAGCCATTGCGTCCAGCTAATACAAGCCGATACGTTTTAGTTATTACAAGCCATCGGGCTCCAATTATTACAACCCCACAACTTACCATCTTGGGCTATACACTAAATAGTTGCTCTCGTATATAAAGTAGCCTTCAATATTAATCATTATATTATGATTAATCGTTAAATTTGATTTATTCCTAAACTTTTCAAGATTATTAAAATCATCCCTGTTTGACAGGCTCTGCGTTTTATCTCTTGACATATAGCCAAGATGCACATCGGAGACCACGATCATACCCACACAACCACCACTAAGTATTATTATCTTAAAACACAAAAATATATTTTTGCATAAAAATGTAAACTGCCGTTTTATAACGTACCGGGATAGAGCACTATATCAATTTCAGTAAGTTTATTAAGGATTGATGCCATTAAGAACACAATCCAATACTTGAAAATCTACAGGGGATGTGGTATTGGTATATAACATATCGGGGCGTGTTGTCATGAGTAAACTCAGAGAGATATTCAGAAAGAGGGGACCAATCAGGAAAGTCGGTGTAGTAGGGATGGGGTATGCAGGGATTCCCTCTGCTGCTTTATTTGCCGATAAATTCGATTTTGTATGGGGTCTCCAGCAGGACCCGCGGAGTTCCAGGTATAAGATAGAGATGCTGAACAAAGGGCAAAGCCCGCTAAAAGGCGAAGAACCCGGACTTGCGGAACTGATACAAAAAGTAAGAACGGAAGGAAAATTTGAATGCACATCCGATTTTTCAAAAATAAGGGAAGTAGATGCAGTAACTGTGGCAATCCAGACGCCATTCAAGGACAGTGCAATTCTTGAGCCGGATATCGGCGCGCTGGAGGAAGGACTTCGGCAGATAGGCAGGAATTTGCGAAGAGGGATGCTGGTCGTACTTGAATCGACGATTACACCGGGGACTACGAAGGGCATGGCAGCCGGTATTTTACATGATGAATCCGGGCTTGCTCCCGGAAAGGATTTCGCTCTTGCACATGCGCCTGAAAAGGCAATGGCGGGAAGGCTTATACAAACTATACAGGAGCATGACAGGATCGTGGGCGGGATAAACAGGGAAAGCACTGAGAGAGCCGTGGAACTCTACGAACCGGTTCTTACGACAGGTAAAATAATAGCTATGGACTCAAATGCAGCTGAAGTGACAAAGGTAGCCGGGGATATGTTCCGCGATTTACAAATAGTTGCGGCAAACCAGCTCGCTCTTTACTGTGAAGCTATGAGGGTCAATGTTTATGATGTAAGTGCCGGAATAAATAACCTGAAATGTGAGGAGACAACACGGGCGGCACTCTATCCCGGCGCGGGAGGGCATTGTTCGACCAAAGACGCATATCACCCGGAAAGAGGCAGTATGCCGGCAGAACCAAAGCCTGATAATCCGCTTGATACCGGGTCGCTCTATGTTCTGGCAAGGCGGATAAACGATTTCATGCCGGCTCACATGTATAATCTCACCGCAAGCGGTCTTTCAAGGTTGGGTAAAAGGGTTGAATATTCCAGGATTGCCTTACTTGGCTGGGATTCTATAAATAACCCGGATGATACAATGAGCACGCCTGCTGCACAATATTACAACATGCTAACAAAAAAAGGCGCTAAAGTTACAATCCACGACCCTTACGTCTCTGGGTACAACGGAGTTAAAATATCGAAAAACCTGGTAGATTGCCTGAAAGGAGCATCGGCAGTAGCTATCCTTACAGGGCATAGCCAGTACCAGGCTCTTAAACCCAGAAAGATAAAAAAGCTGACAGGGTTACAGCATCCTGTAATAGTAGATGGAAAGAATGTTATCGACCCTGATGCCTTTATTAACGAAGGATTTGTTTACCTTGGCATCGGAAGAGGAGATAAAAACCACCATGATATCAGTAATTAACAACGGCTTCGGTACTTAATTTTTTATTTAATGAGGTCCTTATCGATGTCTGTGACCAGCTTCTTCATTTTATCGTACCATTCATCTATGTTCCCCATGACCATTTCTTTCATCCTGCAGGGGTCAAGCGGGATATATTCGTAATAGTATCCGCCTGAACTGATCGTCCTTGTCTCGCGATGGACAAGACCGCATCCTATCAGGTTCTGCAGCGACCGGTAAGCTGTGCTGCGCTCCCTGTTGAGATGCTCACCGAGCGTCTCGGCGGTCATAGGACCTCTTGCTACAAGCATTTTGTAAGCTTCAATATCGATGCCTTTAAGTCCAAGGATACACTGTGCGATATCTTCGCATTTGAAATCGCCCCGTATCATTTCAGGTATTGATCTTGGCATGATGACCTCATATTTTACAGTCCGGTGTTTTGCACATTTTGTACAAAACCTATCATAATATCTATAAACATAAATACCTTATGAGCGGTAATGACCGGCATTATAATTGTACTTGGATGCAGGAAGTGCGGAAAATGCGACAGTGTATGTAACACCGGAGCCCTGGAACGCATTGACGGCATCGCAAGGATAGCTCTTGAGAAATGCAACCTGTGCATGCGCTGCGTTGTGATTTGCCCGAACAAGGCTCTTAAGCTTCTCGATTAACAGGTATCACAATAATTTTATATTACCCTGCTACAATTATACGCTTGAACGCTTTAAGCGTGAGGTGAGAATATGGCTTTAGAAAATGCAATAGTAGGGATTATTCAATTAGTTATCGCCATTATACTTGCAGTCGTTGCACTGTATATTGGTTTTAATGTACTGGGAAAGATAACTAAAGGAATAGAGGAAGAAAAGGAAATTGCCAGAGGTAATGTAGCGGTAGGTATTCTCGTTGCATCTGTATTTATTGCAATAGCAATAGTAGTTCAATCAGGTGTTGCAGGTGTTTCTATAGGGATATCAAGGGCTCTAGCCGGAGATTTATTTGCTCTAATAGCAAGCATCATTCAATTAATACTTGGAATAATACTTGCTATAGTCGCGATCTATCTCGCGCTGAATATACTTGATAAGCTGACAAAAGGAATCGATGAGTTCGAAGAACTCAGGAAAGGAAACGTCGCTGTGGCTCTGGAGATGGCAAGTGTAATAATTGCAGTTGCAATCATCATCCAGTCAGGCGTACTGGGTATAACTGCAGCATTGATCTAGTTATACCTTTTTTTTCAGTAATATTTGATTTTTACTATATATTTTTCAGCAAGAGCAAGCACCCTGTCAAGCAATCCATTACTTTCCAACAGGACTTTCTGTTCTCCTTCCATCAATTTCTCGAAAATTTCCTTTCCCACGATATCATCAAATCCTTCTCTGACCCGGATGATAGCCGACCCAGAAGGCACTATCGCATCCTCAAGTATGCAGTCCAGGTCGCCGTCCGTTATCCCTATAACGGGGATGCCCAGACGCGCCAGTATGTCTGCGGCTATTGCAGTCGTATCGTCGCCCACTGTTATGACAAGGTTTGCTCCTTTTATAAGCTCAAACGTGGACTCTGCGCAATGGTCTATCATGGCGACTGTTTTACCCGGTGATTGTGACGGCGCTTTTTTGATCCTCGCTCTGTGCCTTGTCCGCCTGATGTTCCCTGTCTTGACCTTTGCAGTGAACAGGTCGATTTTCCTGTTCCTGAGTTTTTCAATGCCGTGCAGCTTTATGAGCCCTCCCCTGAGTTCAACGACCCTGCCACCCTTACA
The DNA here is from genome assembly GCF_900196725.1 of Candidatus Methanoperedens nitratireducens. Classification (GTDB taxonomy): domain Archaea; phylum Halobacteriota; class Methanosarcinia; order Methanosarcinales; family Methanoperedenaceae; genus Methanoperedens; species Methanoperedens nitroreducens_A. The sequence continues at coordinate 12,123 of NZ_FZMP01000231.1, forward strand.
TACGATCTCGGGTCCCGGTTGTGTGGCTGTCCCCATGATAATCCCGTTGAGGCGTATGTTCTCACCGGGGAATGCCCCGGCTATCCTGCGGATGATCGTATCACCATCGATTCTTACGTCCGGCGGCAGGGGGCTGCCGGACTCGATGGGAAGGTCGTAGTTATCATGGCATCCCAGAATTCCTTTTACGTACTCTGCGCACTTCTTCGCCCCCGGGCTGTAGTAGATTATTTTTCCGCCATGCCCTGGACTTTCAATATGGATAAATGGCGCCGAATCTTCAAGTTTTGATGCCACGATACGCCCGAACTGCTTTCCTGTTTCCGGTGTTTTTCCCTGGTTGAGCAATATCGCAAGGTCGATGCTGTCCTTCAGTGCGTTGATGGTCTCACTCGGTGTGAGCCCCTGTGAGATATCGATCAAATCTTCAAGTCCGGCGTCCAGGACTGCTGTCCGTCCCATCGTCCCGCCTAGCTTTACTACGATATCATGCTTCAGCTTGAATATCCCGATTATACGTTGCGCTGAGCCTGCATCGACGATTTCAGGACCGTGGAGTACGATTCCAATGCGCATTTTAAGAACCATTGGAGCTTTCAGGATAAAGATTTAAGCATTAAAAAGAATTATGGGAATATGAAACTGAGAAATATTATTATTGCAATCATTGCTTTGATTCTTGCTTATATTGTATTCGGGATAATATGGACTCTTGCATTTTTTATTATAAGAATAGCAGTGATTTTAGTAATCGCATATGTAGTGTACTTGGTTTTGAAAAAATTATTGTAATAACAGGCGCGATATGATTAATCCGAGAATCTTCTTTTTAAGAACTGATGCACCACGAAAATAACGATCCAGAAAACAATAGCGCCCTGCAACGCCCCCAGCCAGTCAAGATTTCTCCTCTCCAGGAGATATTTCAACAATAAGAATGTGGCAAAATACATTACCGATGCAGTCGAAGCTGTGAAGAAAGGGCTTTTTTTATTCATTTTTTCAGTCCGAATTACATGCTATTAGGCTATTATAAGAAAAATCTTTCCATGAGCCGGGCAGGTACAGCATAATCCGAATCAAACCTGCCCCGAGTAAAACTAAAAATATATATGTAGCCAGCCCTATTTTGGACGATTAATAGTGCTGAATAGGTTGTAATAATGACAAAGAAAATTAAACTCTCTGAACTAGGAAGCCTCTTCGGGGGTCTTGATATTCAGGCTCTTGAGGGAGTGAAGATAGAAGGTGATGTGGAAATCGATCTCGGGCAGCTGGGGCTTAACCCGCAGATGGCTTATGCTTTGGGACATGAGACCGCCCAGATCGCTTTTCATCTGGCTAACATTTCCCGGATACTGGGTTATCCGGTTGACCAGATGCTTGGCGGACAGGCTGCGGCTCCAAAGAGATTATCAAAGCTAATTGATTCAAAATTCAGCGTAGGCAAAATGGAAGAATGGAAAACACCGATACAGGAAGTGGTGCTTGGTGCCACGTCCTCGGATGGCGGCTCTCGCAAGAGCACAGTGACGCTCGGCGGGGAGAACGCGCTTCCTTATTACTTTGATAATCCCATGCCTCACCGCAACTACGTAACTATGGATGTTTTCGATATGCCCATTAACATGGCAAAGGCTGTCAAATCCAATTATGAGGATGTCATCAACAGCCCCGCAGAGTGGGCAAAGAAAGTAGTAAGGGATTTCGGGGCGGATATGGTGACGATACATCTTATCAGCACAGACCCCAACATCAAGGATACTTCGCCTGCCGATGCGGCGAAAACCGTAGAAGATGTCCTTCAGGCTGTGGACGTACCGATCGTAATCGGCGGCTCGGGCAATCCCGAAAAAGACCCGGCTGTGCTTGAGAAAGCTGCCGAGGCAGCCGAAGGTGAGAGGTGCCTCCTGGCTTCAGCGAGCCTGAACCTTGATTATGCCCGGATAGCCGAGGCGGCAAAGAAATATAACCATGTTGTGCTTTCCTGGACGCAGCTTGAGATCAACGCGCAAAAGGAGCTTAACCGCAAATTAATGAAGCAGTGCGGGGTCGCGCGGGAGAATATACTGATGGACCCGACGACAGCCGCGCTCGGGTACGGGCTTGATTATGCTTACACTAACATGGAACGGATAAGGCTTGCAGGTCTAACGGGCGATACCGAACTAAATTTCCCGATGTCAAGCGGCACTACAAACGCCTGGGGAGCGCGCGAGGCGTGGATGGTATCTTCGCCCCTGAAAGAGGATTCGGACTGGGGACCGCGTGAGTACAGGGGTCCGATATGGGAAATTATCACAGGACTGACATTATCGCTTGCAGGGAACGATCTTTTTATGATGATGCACCCTGGCGCAGTCAATGTATTGAAAGAGATAACACAGACACTTTACGGCTCAAAGGAAACCGAGCCATTGAACATCGATAACTGGGTATCGGCGGTGTTATAATGAAACTTAACAGCCCGCTTCAGGTTTATAAGTACCTGCCCCAGATCAACTGCGCCGAGTGCGGGGATGCGACATGCATGGCTTTTGCAGCGCACCTGATTGACCGGTCAAAGAAGCTTGAGGACTGCCCTCCGCTTCTTAAAGATGAATTCAAGAAAAAATACATGGAGCTTCAAACGCTTCTTGCGCCTGAGATCCGCCAGATAACAATAGGCGTCGGAGAAAGTGCCAGGAAGATAGGCGGGGACGATGTTCTCTACCGCCACCAGTTGACGTTCTTTAACCCGACGGCGTTTGCATATGATGTCTGGGATACGATGCAGGAATCGGAACTTGTAGAGAGGATCAACAAGATCCAGAACTTCAAGAAATTCTATGTAGGAAAATTCCTGAAAGTCAATATGGTCGCTGTGAGGTGCGTTTCAGGCGATGCCCTTAAGTTCGCTGGCACGGTAAAAAAGGTCAGCGAGACGACCGGACTTCCCCTGGTACTGTGCTCTTTTGACCCGGCTGCACTGAAAGCAGCGCTTGAAGTGGTGAAAGATAAAAACCCGCTCATATACGCCGCGACCGAGAAGAACTGGGGCGAAGTGGCGGAGCTTGCAATGAATTACAAAGTTCCGGTCACCTTGTTCTCACCAGACCTGGACAAGCTTAAGTCACTTGCGGCAACGTTCAATGAAATGGGTATAAAAGACCTTGTCCTTGACCCCGGCACATATCCGCAGGGGAAACAATTGAAAGAGACGTTCGAGAGATTCTTAAAGCTTCGCCGCGCGGGAATAAAAGAGGGGCAAAAGGATATTGCATATCCGCTCATGGCTGTTCCACTGGGGGCGTGGCTTATCTACAAGGATGCTGTCACTGCCTCGTACTGGGAAACGGTGCTTGCTTCAGTTTTCATAGTAAGGTACGCGGACGTGATGATGCTTCACAGCCTTGAGCCGTATGCCATGCTGCCCGAGGTTCACCTGCGGGATACTATTTACACGGACCCGCGAACTCCAGTTAAAGTTGCTCCGGGAGTCAATGAGGTTGGCTCGCCCACAAAGGATTCGCCTGTGATTGTCACAACGAACTTCGCTCTTACCTATTACACGGTAGAGAGCGATCTTTCCTCCAACAAGATCAACTGTTATCTTGCAGCAGTGGATACCGACGGCATAGGGGTCGAGGCAGCTGTTGCCGGCGGACAGCTTACAGCTGCAAAGATAAAAGATACTTTCCAGAAAGCCAGTTTCGATTTCAAGGAGAAGACCACGCACAGCACATTGATACTGCCTGGTCTTGCAGCGCGGTTGCAGGGCGACGTCGAGGATGCCACCGGGCTTCGTGTGATGATAGGACCTCCTGACTCTGGACGTATCCCAGGATGGATGGAGAAAAACTGGCCACCTAAGCCAAAGTAAGCGCTGTTTTCCCTTGCCTAGCAATAATATCTATATACTTAAAGGGAGTAATTGTGATAGCCACAATTTTAGTCAAGGAGGCTATAATATGGTTAACGAAAAGTTAGCAGAGCTTGTAAAGACTTCAAAACCATCTGTGGCCGTAGTCGGGCTTGGTGGTGCAGGATGCAATATAACGACTTGGATAGCAGAAAAAGGAATGGCAGGCGGAAAAATAATCGCAGCTAACACTGATGTGAATCACCTGAGTACAATGAGTAAAGCTGATAAGCTGATCTTACTCGGCGAAAAATTATGCAAAGGACATGGATGCGGTGGATACCCTGAGATGGGTTCCCAGGCGACCAAAGAGAACATTTCAGAGATAAAAACAGAACTTGAAGGAACAAACCTCGTATTCCTCGTAGCAGGTCTCGGAGGCGGAACAGGAACAGGAGCGATACCTGTAGTTGCAGAAGTGACCAGAGAGGTCGGTGCACTTACAATCGCATGTGTTACGATTCCTTTCAAGATCGAGCAGTTCAGGAGAGAGAAAGCCAGGGAAGCAATCCAGGCGCTCACCGAGAGCTGTGACTCGACAATCGTGATCGATAACTCAAAGTTAAGGGAAGTTGCAGGCAACCTCCCGCTGAAAGAAGCTCTTGCAGTTGCAAATGCACTGGTAGGAGCCTTTGTAAAGAACATTACCGAAACGATCACCCAGCCGAGCCTTATCAACCTTGACTACGCAGATCTTCGCGCAGTAATGGAGCGCGGCGGCATCTCGTCCATAGGCATTGGCGAAGGCGACGGTGAAGAGAGAGTAACGAAAGCAGTCTCACAGGCGCTTGCAGTACCGCTGCTTGATATCTCCGATATGTCAGCTACATACGGTGTGCTTATTCACATCGTCGGTGGAGAAGACATGACGCTCGAAGAGGTCGCAGTAACCGGTGAATTGATAATGGACAAGGTCCCCAATACAAAGAGAGTAATCTGGGGCGCAAAGGTCGATGACCAGCTTACCGGAAGAGTACGTGTAATGGCAGTCCTGACAGGTGTCAAGAGCCCATTCATGGAAGGTCAGTAAATTTAATTTCAGGTGATGTGAAAATTTCACATCACACATTTTTCTATTTCTCTAAAAAATCCTGCAGTGTTTCTTCAAGCTGTTTTTTATCCGAGTACGGTATTGCAGTTACGTATTTGCTTGTATTCCCGAGCACCATTGCCGATACTTTAGCCCCTTTTTCATACACGCACAGCACGGGTTTTTTGTGAGCCACGGCATGGCATATCTCATATCCCACGCCTGTTGAGGGAACCGTGACCTCTGCCACGACGCGATCGCTCTCTTCGATCCAGGTCGTATCTTTTTCAAATATCTCCTGCTCGGTCATTTTAGCTTCGGTTTTTTCAAGTACCTGTGAAGCTACATGCTCGCTTATGATAGTGCAATCATGCGACTTCAGGAAATCGATGATGTGCAGGTATGTTGGTATTAGCTGTCTTCCGCCCCTTATTGAGCCTGCGAAAAATATTCTCATAAATCCAGCGCATCGAGGTACTTAATCGTATTTATTTACTTTGGTGGAAAAAATAGATACTTTAGTTGTGACATCAAAATTTACTTCGTCTTTTTTGTAATATCGTAGATGCTTTTCCTGGTAGCGGCTATCTCTATGGTAACAGGAATCTGTTTAGGGCAGACCTTCGTACACCACCACCTGGTCTTGCAGCCCCACACACCATCCTTGTGGTCGAGCAGGGCTAATCTCTCATCATGTCCTTCATCCCTTGAATCGAAGAGATATCTATAACTGCGCACCAGGGCTGCAGGACCGATGTAGTTCGCCGTCTCCTTCGCCTGGTTGATCGGACATGAGGCGGTGCAGCAGGCACAGAGAATGCAGCGCGTGGCATCCTCGAATTTCTGTCGCTCCTCAACGGACTGGAGGCGTTCCTTTTCCGGTGGCGGGCTTTTCGTAATGAGATAAGGTCTGATTGAATAGTATCTTTCAAAGAAGGGTTCCATATCCACAATCAGGTCTTTGACTACCCTGAAAACCGCAAGCGGCTCGATGAGTATTTCTTCCCCCTCTTTAAAATCCTTGACCACTTTTTGACAGGGCAGCGCGCTTATACCGTTAACCCTCATACCATCGGACCCGCATATCCCGTGACCGCAGGACATCCTGAAGGATAAAGACGGGTCCTGCTCCCAGCGAATTTTGTTGAGGCAATCAAGGAGCCTGTCCATGGGGTCAGCATCAACTTCGAAATTCTGGTAGTAAGGCTTCTCATCCTTCCCGGGGTCGTAGCGGAAAATCTTCAAATTCAATATCATCAATACCTCCTCGCTTGCGGCTGGAATCTTGTGACTTTAACTGGCTTATGCTTTACTTCAGGTCCGCTCGCAGTCTGGAAGGCAAGGGTATGTTTCAGGTAGTTCCTGTCATCCCTTGCAGGAAAGTCCTCACGAAAATGGGCTCCGCGGCTCTCCTTACGATCAAGGGCGCTTACGAGGATTACTTCTGAAATGTCAAGCTGGTGTCCCAGCTCGATAGCTTCCATCAATTCGTAATTGAAATTTTTTCCTTTATTTTTGATCCTGATATCCTTGTAGCGTTCCTTAAGAGATCGGATTTCCTCAATCCCTTTTCTCAGCCCTTTCTCGTTCCTGAAGGATGAACAATGCTCCATCATCAGAGATTGCATCTTCCGCCTGAGCTCGCCGGGCGTTTCCGCACCCTCCCGGCTCAATAATCCTGTTATTTTTTCCTCCTGTATTTTCAACGGGTCAAAAGAGAGAAGATGATGCATGTATTTTGAAATATCTTCTTTCATAGCCATTCCGCTTCTTCGCCCGAACACAAGCAGATCAAGAAGGGAATTGCAGCCGAGCCTGTTCGCACCGTGGACTGATACACAGGCACATTCACCTGCTGCATATAATCCCCCGGCAATCGTTCCACTCTCATCAGCCAGGACCCTTCCGTCAATATCCGTAGGTATTCCTCCCATTATGTAATGGCAGGTGGGCTGGACAGGAACAGGTTCGCGGACAGGGTCGATGCCTAAATAGATCCTCACAAAAGATGTTATTTCCCAGAGTTTCTTCAAAATCTTTTCCTCGCCGAGATGGGTAAGGTCAAGATGCACGTAATCCTTTCCATCTATCCCTCTGCCTTCCCGGATCTCTGTTAGAATAGCCCTTGAGACTATATCCCTGGGCGCAAGGTCTTTTACGGTAGGAGCATACCGTTCCATGAACTGCTCTCCCAGCCCGTTACGTAAAATCCCGCCTTCCCCTCTTGCAGCTTCGCTCACCAGGATACCTAAAGGATATATCCCGGTGGGATGGAACTGGACGAATTCCATATCCTCAAGAGGAATCCCTGCCTGGTATGCCAGGTTGAACCCGTCACCGGTCGTGGCAAAGCTATTAGAGGTGGTCTTATATATCCTGCCGCACCCTCCCGTAGCAAGAAGAACAGCTTTAGCGGCAATGAAATGGAGTTCTCCGGTCGGGAGGTCGCAGGTAACCAACCCAACGCACCTTCCGCTATCAAAGATAAGAGAAAGAACGTAATGCTCAGGGTAGAATTTTATCTTATGGCGCACGCATTGCTCGTAGAGCGTATCCATACTGACCCTCCCGGTCCGGTCTGAGGCATGGCATGCTCTCTTCACAGGTGCTTTACCGTAGTCCCGGGTATGACCCCCGAAGTTGCGCTGCGCAATTTTCCCCTGCGCGTTGCGGCTGAACGGGACGCCCATGTGTTCCAGTTCGTAAATAACTCTGGGAGCATCTCTTGCCATGATTTCCACCGCATCCTGGTCAGCAAGATAATCGCTTCCCTTGGTCGTATCGAACATATGCCATTCCCAGTGGTCTTCTTCTTCGTTGCCTATGGAAGCGGCAATCCCCCCCTGGGCTGCGCAGGAATGGGAGCGCGTGGGAAAGACCTTGCTAACTACAGCCACATCTGCACTGCCCACACACTCAACAGCCGCCTGAAGCCCGGCAAGACCGGCGCCTACTATGACGATATCGTGCTGGAAGTTCATGCTGGCCTCCTTTTGATATTAAGCAAGTGTATCATATTAACAGCAAAACCTGAGTTAAAAACCCTTCTCCAACAAGTTATTAGAAGTTGATTATGTAAATAATTAACTATTTTTGTTCCTGAAATTATCAGGTTTAACCTGCACCTGTTATTGGGAACCCGATACCTTTATCGCGCTCCTCCCAGAGCCGATTCCGGTCCATAGAAACCCTTACATCATCCCGATGCATTGTATGCCTCCCATGTCTGTTAATGATAAGGTACAGTCAATCACCGAAGCGTTGAAAGAGAGAGGCAGCGCTCTCGTAGCGTTCTCCGGCGGCGTTGATAGCTCAGTACTTGCCGCGCTTGCATACAGGGCGCTGGGAAAATACGCCGTCGCAGTTACCGCAGATTCGCCGACCCTTGCGCCGGGTGAGCTTGAATGCGCAAAAGGGGTTGCAAAGGAGATAGGGATCAAGCATATTATAATAACTTATGATGAGCTCGGTGAGCCTGAATTTGCAAGAAACCCGGTCGATAGATGTTATTACTGCAAAAAAGGCCTTGTCAGGGAATTAAAGAAAATAGCAGAGGAACGCGGCATAAATACTATCGTTGAGGGGACAAATCTCTCGGATTTAAAAGGGCACAGGCCGGGTCGCAGGGCTGTCACTGAGGAAGGGGTATACAATCCTTTCATCGAATTCGGCGTTGCAAAGGAAGAAATCCGTGAGATTGCGCGCGAGCTTGGGTTGTCGGTCGCAGATAAGCCATCGATGGCATGCCTTTCCTCGCGTATTCCATACGGGCATGCGATAACCCATGAAGCGCTGGAACGTGTAGGCAAAGCAGAGGCGTATCTTCAAAGCCTGGGATTTAATGTTGTGCGGGTGCGCGACCATAATGGTATAGCGCGTATCGAGGTTATGCCTGCTGAGATGGCGCGATTTCTGGGGATGCGGGAAGCAGTTACATCCCGGCTTAAAAGGCTTGGGTTCTCATACGTCACGCTTGACCTGATGGGGTTCAGGAGCGGCAGCATGGATGAGGTATTACAGGGAAGGTGAATTTAATGAATCCAGATGAGTGGACAAAAAGTTACAAAAGTTTAATCCGAAATACAGACGTTAAAGTATTAGAATATGAAAGAAATTAAAAATACAGAAACTAAAACGATGATTACATCAAGAAGTGGGTCGTAAAAGCATTAAACGTAGATTTCGGAAAAACCCATAATCTTGAGTTTCTTTTAGAACTCTCCCTTAAACAAGATCCTGATTTTAAAAATTTGAAAGTTGGTAACCTTTCATTTTATGCGATAGAGATAAGATATCCTGACGAATTTTACATGCCTTCCGTTGCCGAAGCTAAAGAGTGTTTTAACATCGCTTCAAAAGCTAAGGATTTCCTATTAAAGAAAATTGGATAGTCAAAAAATAATCCCAGTTGGCAACTGCGGATTATACCCCGGTGATTCCGTGGTGCGGGTAGAAGATACTGTGGTCGTGACAGAAAAATGGCTCCGCGTGCTTACCAATTATCCAAGGCAACTGAAGAAATAGATATTTGTAGTTCAAGGACAGAGATATAATGAGATGGAACTGAATATAAGCGACCTCCTTAACATCGTATGGATACTACTCCTGCTCCAGTTTTTTCTCCCGTTTTTGCAGAAGCGCATGCTTACGGCACGCCGCCTCTCGACGATAAAGAGCCTGGAGAAGAGCCGCCAGTCCAGGGTGATAACGATGATACACAGGCAGGAGACCATGAGTTTCCTGGGTATCCCTATCGCCCGCTATATCGACATCGAGGATTCTGAAGCTGTGCTGAGGGCGATACGCATGACGCCACCCGATATGCCCATTGACCTGGTACTGCATACTCCGGGAGGGCTTGTGCTCGCCTCAGAGCAGATCGCCTGTGCCCTGAAGCGCCATACTGGCAAGGTCACTGTCTTCATACCTCACTATGCGATGTCGGGGGGCACTCTTGTTGCAATGGCTGCCGACGATATCGTAATGGACCCCAATGCAGTCCTGGGTCCGGTTGACCCGCAGCTTGGAAGCCAGCAGGGAGCCTACCCCGCAGTTTCTATACTCAAGGCACTTGAGCAGCCAAATCCCAACCGTGATGATCAGACGCTTATTCTTGGCGATATGGCAGGGAAAGCCATTAATCAGGTCTATAATACCGTCTATAACCTTCTGCTTGAACACAATACGCCGGAGAAAGCCTCTGAGCTTGCCAGGATGCTGAGCGAAGGCAGGTGGACGCATGATTACCCCATAGACTTTGAGCAGGCAAAAGAAATGGGTTTGCCTGTGAATGAGAAAATGCCCATGGAAGTCTACGACCTGATGGAGCTTTATCCACAGTCAGGAATGCGCCGACCCTCCGTGGAATTCATCCCAACGCCCTATCTTCCTCCCCCGCGGCAGCCGGGGAAGGGGGGGCACGGGTAAAAATCGTTCATACAAACGCAGTTCAAAGAAAATTGCACAAACATATTGATTGTAATAGTTGCAGAATGCAAAAATAAAAATGCTCCCGGTTGGAGGAGGGATTTGCTTTTTGGCGGGGTTCCCAGTTTTTATTAAATACTTATTAAAAAAAAGGATTTAAATACTAACAAAGCGAGTAATCAGCGGAGGCTGATTATGACTAGAGAAGACTTATTGGAAAAAGTAAAGACTGCACGACCATCTGTTGCTGTTGTTGGGCTGGGTGGTGCAGGCTGTAACATCGCAACATGGATAGCAGATAAGAAACTGGCGGGCGGTAAAATAATAGCTGCCAATACGGATGCTGGTCACCTGAGTACAATGACACGGGCGGATAAGATCATGCTGCTCGGTGAGAAACTGTGCAAAGGGCACGGCTGCGGTGGATTCCCGGAAAGAGGCGCTGAGGCTGCAAGGGAGAACCTGGCTGAAATGAGGGAGGAACTGAATGGCACTAACCTTCTGTTCCTGGTAGCGGGTCTTGGAGGCGGGTCAGGCACAGGCGCAATACCCATAGTTGCAGGTATAGGAAGGGAAATAGGCGCTCTCACGATTGCGTGCGCAACCATACCGTTCACCATTGAAATGACAAGGCGCGAAAAGGCGCGCGATGCCATAAAGGCGCTTGCTGAGGTCAGCGATTCTATAGTTGTCATCGATAACTCAAAGCTCAGGGAGGTCGCAGGCAACCTGCCTCTTAGGGACGCTCTTGCTGTAGCGAATGCACTTATCGGTTCTTTCGTTAAGAACCTGACTGATACCATAACGCAGCCAAGCCTTGTGAACCTTGATTATGCCGACCTTCGCGCAGTAATGGAACGCGGCGGCATATCATCGATAGGCATAGGCGAAGGCGACGGTGAAAACCGCGTCGAGAAGGCAGTCTCACAGGCGCTTTCCACACCGCTGCTTGATATCACCGACGTATCGACCGCGTACGGGGTCCTTATCCATATCGTGGGCGGAGAGGACATGACCCTTGACGAAGTGGCTGTTGCAGGCGAGCAGATAATGGAAAAAGTCCCCAATACAAAGCGCGTGATATGGGGTGCCAAGGTCGACCAGTCATTGACAGGCAAGGTGCGCGTGATGGCTGTGCTTACAGGTGTCACATGCCCGTTCCTATCAGGCGAAGTCAAGCAAAAGGCCGCTCCCCAGATACCCAGGGAAGTCGTGAAACCGCTGCGGCAGGCTATGGAGCACATGATGCAGGCACAGGAATCCCACGAGACGATCTCAAGGGCTGCAGTGTTCAGCAAGGAGAAGTAGGAAGAAACTCCTGCTTTTTGTTCTTTTTAATCTGCGTTCATCCTCTGATTATTCAATGTTATGCATGACATAGGATAATGAGTTTTAGATGAAAACTATCACGATAAGGGTAGACGAGGCGATTTTCCAGCAGATAGAAGCCAGACGAGGGGAAGCTTCCAAATCTGATTTTTACAGGAATATCCTGATCGAATACATTTCGAATAAATCTGAAAATGCCCTGAACAAACCCGAAGACGACCTGGAAAGTTCTGAATACGTTTTGAATATTCGGAAAGAGAACGAGACTCTCAGGACAGACGCATCCCACAAGGATGCGATGCTTGTACTGAAAGACGACAGGATAAAAGACCTGCAAAACCAGCTCGGGTTTTTGCAGTTCGAGTACCAGAAGCTCTCAAACCAGCTTTACAAGCTCCTGCCCGAGCCCAGGAAATGGTGGATGTTCTGGAAATAACAATCATTTTATATCTTGCAACATATCAGGGAAGCCTATGAGTCACGACTACAGGGCGCTCGGATTAAAAGCCGGGCTTGAAATTCACCAGCAGCTCGACACGAAAGAAAAACTCTTCTGCGGCTGCCCCACCCTTCTTCGCGACACAAAGGAATCCATCTTTGAATTTTTCAGGTACCTCCGCCCTACACAGAGCGAGATGGGCGTTGTGGATAAGGCTGCACTTGAGGAAGTAAAACTTACGAAAAAATTCATCTATAAAGCCTACGACACGACCTGCCTTGTCGAGAACGATGAAGAGCCGCCGCGCGAACTGAACCAGGAAGCCCTGGAGTACTCGCTCGTTATCGCCCGCATGCTTAACATGAATATCGTGGATGAGCTTTACACCATGAGGAAAATAGTCATCGACGGCTCCAATACATCGGGTTTCCAGAGAACCGCCCTTGTAGCCACAAAAGGCTATCTGGAATCATCCCTTAATCGCGTAGGGATCGATGTGCTCTGCCTTGAGGAAGAGGCTGCGCAGAAAGTGGAAGATAAGGTCGATTCGGTGATATATTCACTCGACCGCCTGGGTATCCCGCTTGTCGAGATAGGGACCGCGCCGGATATAGTCTCACCTGCGCACGCAAGGGAAGTGGCAGAGAAACTCGGGATGATACTGCGCTCGACAGGCAAGGTCAAACGTGGACTCGGCACTATACGGCAGGATATCAATATCTCGATAGCGCAGGGCGCCCGCGTGGAAATAAAAGGCGTGCAGGCGCTTGACTTAATAGAAATTATCGTGGAACGGGAAGCAGAAAGGCAGGTCGCGCTCCTGGAGATAAAAAAGGAACTCCTTAAAAGGGGAGCCTCGGTATCTGATAAGATCGTCGATGTCACATCGGTGTTCGCCAACACTTCCTCAAAGGTAATATTAAAAGCGTTAAAAGGAGGCGTTGTATTCGCCATAAACCTGCCCGGGTTCGCGGGACTTGTGGGCAGGGAGATCCAGCCCGGTAGGCGCCTGGGGACAGAGTTCTCAGACCGCGCCAAAAAATCAGGCGTAGGAGGCATTTTCCATACAGATGAGCTCCCGAATTACGGCATCACGGAACACGAAATCGATACGCTCAGAAAAGCAGTGGACGCGCAGGAGAACGATTGCGTCATCATGGTCACCGATGCTAAGGAGAAAGCAAAAGGCGCTCTTGAAGGCGTAATCATCCGCGCGCGGGAAGCCCTCGAATGCATCCCGGAAGAGACAAGACGCGCACTCCCAGACGGGAATTCAGCTTATATGAGACCCCTTCCGGGCGCGGCGCGCATGTACCCGGAGACCGATGTTCCGCCTGTAGAGATAACAGGGGAGCGGCTCAGGAACATAAAGCTGCCAGAACTCATCGAAGAGCGCAAGGCAAGGTACATGAAGCAATTCAAGTTAAACGATGAGCTGGCGGGGCAGATAGCGCGTTCCCGGAACATGCCGCTTTTTGAAACCATAATGATGCAGGTCCCGGATGCAAGCCCGACCATAGTTGTACGTACGCTTGAAACGACCATGTATGAACTTGAAAAAGAGTCTGTGCCTGTAACTAACATAAAAGATGAACATCTTCTCCGGCTTTTCAAACTCCAATCCGGGGGGAAAATTCCGAACGAAGCCATAGGCAGCGTCCTGAGAGCCGTTGCAGGAAAGCCTGAGCTTACAGTCGATAAGGCTGCCGGTTCCCTGGGTATCGGCGTAGTGGAAACAGGGAATTTAGATGCTGTTATCGATAAGGTCATAGAGTCCAGGATCGATTTTGTTAAAGAAAAAGGACTTAATGCTGTGGGTCCGCTGATGGGTATTGTCATGAAAGACCTAAGGGGCAAGGTAAGCGGTCAGGAGATCAGCAGGCTTTTAAAAGAGAAGATCTCAAAAAAATTAGATACGATTAAATAATAGTTTTTCTTTCAGAGGGGATCATGCAAGACCTCACAAAAAAATTTTTGATAATCCTGATAATATTTGCACTTTCGGAAGTTGCTCTTGGTATCTCGGAAGTTACATTAAACAATGTCAAAAGACCCGACGGGGCGATTCTTTTTATCGTTGATGGATTGGGTTCCTCTTATTATTATCCTGAACTTACCCCCCATGCGCTTGATGGCAGCGAGATCTCGAAGGCAAAAACCATCAACCTTACATTTGGAACAAGGATAATAGATATCAGGACTCCTCAGCCCGTGACCGGCATTGCCCACTCAATCATAGTCACGGGTTACTCGCAGGCAAACGAAGATATCGCAGGTTATACCGACGCCACTATTTTTGATATCACGCGGCAGCACGGCTTCGTCAACCTGGCAGTGATGGAAAAAGGGGATTTCAGGAACATGCGTGAGGAGCAGGACATAATCCTGTTCGCAGAGAACAATTCAATAGATGAACCCCTGATATCGATCCAGGCGAATAAAGCACCTTCCGGCGTTTATGAATTGATGTACGACTGGAAGATGAGACTCCCTGTATACCTTAACAACCTCTCAGGCAGAGAACAGTATTCAGCTTATAATAAGTGGGGTATCGATACCGCCAACGCCGTTGCAACATACATGATCAAAAAACATCCCTCACAGAAATTCCTGCTGACAGTCAACATAGGGGCAATAGACAGCGGTGGTCATAATCTTGGTGAAGATGATTACTACTTGCTGATCGAAGATCTTGACAGGGATTTCTATCCTTTATATATGACCGCAAAAGAGAATAACATCGCATTATTTTTCACGGGCGACCACGGAATGTCATTTGCGACTAAAAACGCAAAAAGAGGCGGGCATGCATCAGAGAAATACTCCAAAATGCAGGAGAGCCTGAGGATACCATTAGTCATAATGTCCCCAAATATCGTATCGAGTGTATCAAACGGGGAATATGGACAGGAAGATATAGCGCCGACGCTGCTCAGCGTACTTGACCTTCCCAACAACCTTCAATATACTGATGGCAGTTCTATCAACATAAAAAATTATGCAAGCATTTTTGTAAAAGCTAATACAGAATACCATGTCTCACTGTGGGATGCAGGCAGGAAGGTATCGGAAAGCAGGGATTCAGAGCTTATTTTTGCTGGGCTTCCTTTGAATACAAATTATACGATCAAAGCATCCGGCGATGATGGAACGCATGAGGAACGTTTGTTCCTTGATTCAGATAAACACTTTAATTTTAAGCCGGAACAGGGATTAAATTACCGCGGGATAGTTGCTATTATTTTAATATCCATGGTCATTATAGCCGGACTGGTGCTGATAAAAAGAATAAAGGA
This sequence comes from Candidatus Methanoperedens nitratireducens, assembly GCF_900196725.1. GTDB lineage: Archaea > Halobacteriota > Methanosarcinia > Methanosarcinales > Methanoperedenaceae > Methanoperedens > Methanoperedens nitroreducens_A. The sequence continues at coordinate 27,545 of NZ_FZMP01000231.1, forward strand.
TTAATATTACAATATTTGCGGACAGTTTAGAAATATATATATTAATTCCAATAGTAGCAGGATGTATATGAGCATCGAATATACTGCAGTTAATAAGGAGACAGTCGCAGGAGAGATAAAGAACTTTCTTGAATCCTGCCCTGAAGATACTGTATTTAAGATGGTGATAAGTTCAAAACGGGGCTACCTCAGGATCAAGATAAAAAACGTCAGCAAAAGCCGCATAAAAAAATTGATCTCAAGACTGCGAAGGAAAAAATCAAATAAGCAGGACATCTAATGCGATATCCCCGAGCGCATATATAATCAACGCTATCAGGATGCCAATAATTATAAGATGGATATCTTTAGTATGATTATAGAATATGGTTTGCAATATTATAATAAGTATCAGCATCCCGGCGGCAATAATGATGCCAAGACCGAGGCGCAGGGCAATATCGTATAACACCTGGTACATGCCCAGTGATTGAAAGATTGTATATTTAAGTTTAACTTGCACTTAACAAAAACTATTCAAATAAGTAAACATACTTATACCACATGAGCAACGAGATTATTATAGGCATAAGCGGCGCGTCGGGCATTCAGTACGGGATACGCCTGCTTGAGGCTCTAAAAGACATGAGAGGGTTCGAAACTCATTTAGTTATTTCGGAATCTGCAAAAAAACTTATCAAAATAGAAACTGATTATTCCGTCCGCGATGTTGAGTCGCTGGGCGACCATGTGTACGGCGATGATGATTTCACCGCTCCGGTCGCAAGCGGTTCGCACAGGTCAAAAGGCATGATAATTGCACCGTGCAGCATGAAGACGCTTGCATCTGTGGCTGTCGGGATGTCGGATACTCTCATCTCAAGGGCAGCGGATGTTTGCCTGAAAGAAAAACGCCCTCTCGTGCTAATGGTGCGTGAAACTCCGTTGAATCTGATCCATATAGAAAATATGGCAAGAGCTGCGAGGGCTGGTGCTTCGATACTCCCCGCCTGCCCTGCGTTCTATCCGAAGCCGGATTCTATTGAAGATATTACTAATTTCATGGCAGGTCGCGCCCTTGACCTTCTGGGCATCGGGCATGACATGTACAGGCGGTGGAAGGGATGAGCTTGCGCAAATTTATAGAGCGACTTAAGGCTGAAGGAAAGCTCAGGGAGGTCAAAAAACCTCTCTCGCCTGTGTACGGGGTCTCAGCCACGGTCGGAACTGAGCCTGCGCTGTTTACCAATGTTAACGGCTCCAGGGTTATCATGAATATCCTTTCCTCAAAGGAACTTCTTGGCGAGGCTCTCGGAGTGGCACCCGACAGCATAATAAAATATCTCTCTTCGCGCCCGCCTGAAGGTGAAGTAAAACTCGCAGGGGATTCACCTGCCAAAGAAGTTATTGAAAAACCCGACCTTTCAAAGCTCCCCATACTCACGCATTTTGAAGGCGACGGCGCCCCGTATATTACCGCCGGTGTCGTGGTATCAGAATACGGGGGAGTAATGAACGCCTCTATCCACAGGCTCAGGGTAATAGGGAAAAACAGGCTTGCGGCACGGCTTGTTGAGTTCCGGCATACGTATAATCTTCACAAAAAAGCAGCTGAAAAAGGTGAGCCGCTGCCCATTGCGATAGTTATCGGCATGGACCCGGTAACGCTATTTGCCGTCTCAACCCGCGTGCCTGAGGGAAAAGAGTTCGAATATGCCTCGGCGCTAAAAGGCGAGCCTGTTGAACTGTTCGAGTGCGAGAACGGCATAAAAGTCCCGCATGCTGAGATAGTGCTTGAAGGTTACATACATCCCACGGAAGTCGCGGATGAAGGACCTTTCGTGGATATCAGCGGCACATACGACCTGGTAAGGAAACAGCCTGTCATTCACCTGACAAACATGATGCACAGGCGCGATCCCATCTATCATGCCCTGATGCCGGCAGGGAGCGAGCACCATATATTAATGGGAGTTCCGTACGAGCCGCTGATATATAACGAAGTGAAAAAGGTCGCAGATGTCAGGAACGTGGCTCTCACGCCCGGGGGATGTTATTATTTCCATGCAGCCGTGCAGATACACAAGAACAGCGATGACGATGCGAAGAAAGCCATCGAAGCGACGTTCGCCGCCCATAAGAGCCTGAAGCACGTTGTTGTCGTGGATGAGGATATCAATATCTTTGACCCGAATGATATCGAGTTCGCGATAGCTACCAGGGTAAAGGGAGATGAGGACATATACATATATCCGAATGTCAGGGGCAGCACACTTGACCCGCGCTCTGAGAATGGTATCGGGACCAAGGTTGGGTTTGATGCGACGATGGATATGAGCAAGAAATGGAAATTTGAGAGGGTGCCGAGACCTAAAATAACCGCAGATGAATGCAGATGAATGCAGATAGGAGAATATGACAAAGATAAAAAGTCTATATGATGCTATAAACTATCAAAAACCAGAGAACCAATGCACAAATTTTTTGGCTTTTCTTCTTGAAAAATTACCAAATAAAAAAATAATTGATGGTATATGCAAAAACTCAGGGTTAACTATTAATGAAGATATGCTTAGTGTAAAGGTTCAGTATCCATTAAAAGATGGTATCAGTATCCCAGATGCAATAATAACATTTTCAAACCGAAAATACCTAATAATCGAAGCAAAAATGTCTGACGGAGGTTTTAAAAAAACCCAATTTATAAATCATTTCAACGGCGGTAAAGAGGAGTTTGGGGGAAAAGAAAACATATGGATGTTATTCTTGTCTGGAGATGATTATATCCCGAGCGAATTAAATGAATTCAAGAAAAATCATCCAGAACGAATCGGCTTCTTATCTTGGCATTCTCTGTTAACATTACTTGAGGAATATAAGGCATCTCTTGGCGAAAGATATGAAATAATAATAGAAGAATTTTCAAAATTCTTATCACATAATGGAATTAGGAAGGTAATACCAATGGATAATAAAGAATTAGAAAATTTTATTGAGAACTATCCCAACGAAGAAAAAAAGAAAAGGGCATCATTGGAAAAGTTTTCCAAAACAATTAATAAAATACAAGAAAAAATCATAACCGATTTTGAAGATGTGGAACCAAAACATGACAAAACCGATTTCCCTTGCTTTTATAGATGTCTAAAGATCGCTGGTTGGCATTTTGATTATTCAAGTTATATATTTTTAGATATTATATCAAAAAAGATAGGGGTCGTATTAACAGGATATGAAGATATAGATGAGTATAGTAAGGGTCAAAATAAAGAAATCAAGGAAGAATTTCTAGGAAATTGGGATGAAAAGTATAAGGATAAATATAAAGTTGATAGTGAATTATGTGCTTTAACGTGGTTTCAGAATTATGAAGATGATGATGAATATCCAATTAAAGCCGCCCATTTTAAAATAATAGAAGGAACAAGCGGCAAACCAATTAAACCCGGGAATTTGCCAGCATTTGATATTCGTTTTTATTTTGGATATGTTCATGAACTTGAAATCGAAAAATTGAATTCGTATCCTGAAATAATTGCGAAGGATTTTAATAAATTATTTAATAATTATATAAAAAGTAATGAATTAACAAGAAAGTCTAAGAAAGCCACTTTCGCCAGAAAAGGAAATTGAAAATGCGGGTATCTGCGTTCATCCGCGTTCATCTGCGGTTAATAATCAGCTCACCTCAAAGAACGCAGAGAACGCAAAGTGAGGCGGTAACCCCCTGGTATGGAAAAGCAACAGCGTGGCGAAACGGAACACGGATGACACGGATTGGACGGATTTTCACGGATACGAAATCCGTGAGCATCCGTGTCACCCGTGCAATCCATGTTCTATCGCGATTACTCCGGATTGAAAAACTATTGCAGGATTTCTTCTTTATTTCCTTCTATGAACCGCAGTTCATGGCTGACTTTGCGAACTTTGCGCCCTCTGCGGTGAGATTTTTACATTACACTTGTCACAGCTCATCGGTCACGGAGGCATAGATGTATCTCACGCCTGAAGAAGAGGCTATCTTCAATGGAGAACGCGGCGCCACATACCAGAAAGCCATCGAAATACTCGCGGCTCTTGGCGACATCTACGGCGCAGACAGGCTTATCCCCATAAAAAGCGCCCAGATCGCCGGAGTTTCCTACAAGACCATAGGCGAGGCTGGGCTTGAATGGATATCCGACTTAAAAGGCAAAGTGGCAGTACCTTCCATACTCAACCCCGCAGGAATGGACAGGGAATGCTGGAAAGAGATGGGTGTAAGCCAGGATTTTGCTGATAAACAGCAGAAGATAATCAGGGCATATGAGGCGCTAGGCGTAAGAACTGAATGCACCTGCACGCCGTACAGCATCTTTGACAACCTTGCAGGTTTGGGCGACCATGTGGCATGGAGCGAATCATCAGCCATCTCATATGCCAATTCGGTCATCGGGGCGCGAACGAACAGGGAGGGAGGACCAAGTGCTCTCTCGGCTGCGCTGATAGGGAAGACGCCAAATTACGGGTTTCATTTGGATGAGAACAGAAAACCCGATATTTTGATCCGGGTCGATGCGGCTCTACACAATTCAGACTATGGGGCGCTGGGGTATATCGTCGGTGAGATGGTGGGAGATAAAGTTCCTTTTTTTAAACTTAAATCCGCACCATCGAAGGACGAACTTAAATCTCTTGGGGCTGCAATGGCTGCCTCGGGTGCAGTTGCGTTATATCATGTTTCCGGTATCACTCCTGAAGCCGGCAAATACGACCCGCCTGAGGAGAAAATCATGATCGAGCAGGGGCAGATAAAAGAGGTTTACTCATCAGGCGAGCCGGATTTAATAGCGTTCGGGTGTCCCCATAGCAGCGTTGAAGAGCTTGTGGGACTGGCGCGGCTTTTAGACGGCAAAAAGGTTAAAAAAGACGTATGGATATGCACCTCGCGCGCCATCAAGAAAAAGCATCCCGAACTTGTAAAGCAAATCGAAAGAAGCGGCGCGAAGGTTTTTTGCGATACCTGCATGGTAGTGTCTCCTGCAAGTGAGAGGTTTAACTGTATGATGGTGAACTCCGGGAAGGCGCATAAGTATGTGCCGAACCTGTGCGGGGTGAAGAGTATTATGGCGACGACGGAGGAGTGTGTTAAGGCGGCTGTGAGAGACTAAATAAAGAAATATACAGCAAATAGATGTATAGATAACATTAATCCTTAACTCCGCTGATTTTAAGTAATATGTAATTTACCCAACTTTACCCCTGCTTATAGGACAACAATAATCAAAAATGCGTTTTTT
>NZ_FZMP01000074.1 GCF_900196725.1 Candidatus Methanoperedens nitratireducens
TTTTTATTGGCATATCCACCCTATATTAAGTAAATAATAAGAAAGAAGAAAGAAAGAAGAAAGACTGTACGGGTGTCCCATGTTGGGACAGGTACCTATGCCAAGTTGGGACATTAAAAAGATTTTTCGAAAATACCCAAACACCCCTACACCCTTGACACCCCTTATACCCTCCATAACCTTTACACCTTTATGAACTCCTGCACCCTCTGCACCCCTGAGCCCCGGAACCCTCTATGCCCCCAATACTTCTCACATATACTCCTTTGGGAATGCTTTTAAGAGTTTTTTGTTTTCGGTTGCAGAAAGGGAGTTGTAAGAAAGCGCATTATTTATATTAACCTGGTCCAGTAGGGTAAATAATGACAATACGAGTACGACTGCGTGATTTCATCATCACTGACGAAGACTGGATATTCGCTGTAGCGGATTACTGCCATCCCGATGGCATAAGGTCGGTTCTCAGGTATGTGCCCGATCCGCAGGGTACAAGGGGTGTTCAGAAGAAATACCGCAAGCTGGATTTCGATGACTCTTTCGTATTTATGAGAACAGCCCGCCCCGAATGGGTTAAAGATGTACATATCGTACCCAGGGAGCGCATTAAACAGGTACTCGCTCCCAATGAGAGGCTCCCTTTTATCATGAAAGGCAATAAAAAAGTCAGGATTATAGTTGGCGCGCTCAGGAACGGTATCCAGCTTGATAAAATGGGTGTAACAGGCTCGCTTCTTGCCGGATTGCAGAACGAATCCTCTGACATTGATTTTATCGTTTACGGGAGCTCCTGGTTCACCGCACGGGACATCATCACGCAGGCGAAAAAAGACAAAAGCGCTATTACCGAGATAAGCGATGAGATGTGGAGAGATATTTATAAGAAACGCAAGCCTGAGATATCTTTTGATGAATTCCTCATCCATGAACTCAGAAAGGGAAACAGGGGGATGGTTGATGGAACATATTTTGATCTCCTGTACGTAAGGGACTGGGAAGATATCGAACCCTTCGCCAGGGGAGTTGATGCCGGGGTCAAGACCATTGAAGCGACCGTAGTCAATGCTGATTTCTCGTTCGACAGCCCTGCGATATATAAAATCGACCATCCCGAAATAAGCTATGTGCTGTCCTACACCCATACCTATGCAGGGCAGGCGCTGGTCGGAGAGAGGATAGAAGCAAGGGGTATGGTCGAAGTTGTCGGGGATATGAAAAGGCTTGTTGTCGGGACAACGAGGGAACCGAAAGGTGAGTGGATACGCTCGCTTACGCTTATCGAATCATAATCCACTGAACCGGAACACGGATGACACGGATATGCACAGATTCTTTAATCCTGCTACTTTCCTGTGTCGTATCCGATTTCCTCTTTCGTCAGGTAGCATGCCGGGTCATCTGCCCAGACGTTGCTATGTATCGCTTCAGCGCGCACCCTGAAGTTCCCGTTGCATATATCGAACCACTTGCACCGCGCGCACCTGTCGGCACTGGCTTTTATGAGTGGTTTCCTGTTCTTAAGACCTGCCATGAGTTCATTACGCGTGTCCGTCCATATCTCGCTGAATTTGCGCTCTTTCACATTGCCGAAAGAGTAATGTCTCCAGAACTGGTCGGCATGAACGGAGCCGTCCCATGAGACACAGGCAATCCCGATGCCGGATGAGTTGCCCTGGTTCATCTGGAGAAGTTCATACACATCTGCGGCACGTTTCGGGTCTTCTTTCAGGAGCCGGAAATAGACGTAAGGACCGTCGCAGTGGTTATCGACGGTCAGTACCTCCATCGGGAAACCCCTCTCGTGTACAGCCTTTGTCCTGTCCATTATAATATCAAGCGTCTTCCTGCTCTCCTCATGAGTGAGGTCTTCTTTTACGAGTTTTGAGCCGCGCCCGGCGTAAACAAGATGGTAGAAACAGACTCGAGGGATTTTCTCTTTTTCAAGGAGGTCGAATATGGCAGGGACATCCTTCACGTTCTTCTTGTTGATGGTGAAGCGAAGACCGACCTTGATATCTTCTGCAAGGCAGTTGCGCATGCCCTGGAGCGCCAGGTCAAATGCGCCTTTAACCCCCCTGAATTTATCGTTGGTTTCTCTCATTCCGTCCAGAGATACGCCAACATATGAAAGCCCTATCTCTTTCAGGACTTTTGCCATCTTTTTATCTATCAGGGTACCGTTCGTTGATATTACGGCGCGCATGCCTTTTGAGCGTGCATACTGCGCAAGTTGGGGAAGGTCGGGGCGCATGATGGGTTCGCCGCCTGAGAAAAGGATGACTGGCGCGCCGAATTTCGCCAGGTCATCGATAAGCTCCTTACCCTGCTCTGTGGTCAGTTCATTCTTATACTCGATATCCTTTGATTGAGCATAGCAGTGGACGCAGCGCAGGTTGCAGCGCCTGCCCATGTTCCAGACCACTACCGGTTTTTTGTCTTTTGAGAACTGCAATAAGTGCGACGGGAGTTTCCCTGATTCGCGCCCGTACCTGAGCGCATCCGAAGGTTCAACGGTCCCGCAGTAAAGTTTTGATATACCTATCATCCTTTTTCTCCTTTGTTCGATATATTACGAATCAATTTTATTTAAAGATTCCCTGTTTTTATTCAATCTCCAGGAGCAATCCTCTCTGTTCATCATATTTTATCCCGATATGCTCTGTATTATCAGCCAGTCCTTTTTCTATATGCACCGTGAGCCCATCCTGAGTGAATGTAACATCGCCGGCAAGCGCTTTTTTTACCGGTGCCATTTCGAACTGTTTACAGCATCCGCCCCCGCTTATGAATATACGCATCGCAGGAGCGTTCTCTTTTGCAAGAGCTTTTTTAATAAACTCGATAGCTCCATCGTCTATAAAAAGTTTGCTCATTGTTGTTACAGAGGAAGTTCAATCGATATAAATCTTATATCTTCCTGGTAAGCTAAAGTTACACCGGTTCAGTACATTATATTATAGATAATTATATATATGGGTTTAATGCATTTATTTTAACTGTGGTACGATGGCGAAACAACCTGACGAAAGAGATATACTAAATAAAATAAAAATATCTGAAAAGAAATTAGAGGATTTAAAAAAATTAAAAGAAAACGCAAATAAGATAAACTTTTCCGATATAGAATTAAAAATCAATAAAGCAATAGAAGCTAAGGATGAGGCGAAAACTTCAAAAAACCACGATGATGCAAAAAAGAAAGCAGAGGAAGCATTAAAAGCTGTAAAAAAAGAAGAAGAGGCGATTATAAACGGAGTAAGAACCTGTCAGTTCCTAACATGGAAAGAGGGACTGATGTGGGAGATAATACTTGCTATCATTGCTGCGGTAGTAATGTATTTCCTGATTAAGACGCAAAAGCCCGAAATTCCCATCGCTGTTTTTCTCTGGGCTATCCTTGGTGCAATAGCCTACTTAGGATTGATGATTAAATAACATTCTCATTTCTGCATGGTGAACTTTAACAAAAGTGATATTAGTCTGTTCGTCCGAAATATCAGGCATGATACCCTATGACGTATCTGTAGAACAAGAGATGAAAAAATTCTATGATACGCTTTCTGAAAAAGATAAAAGACGGTACGCTGCGATTGAAGCTTTGAAGCTTGGT
>NZ_FZMP01000190.1 GCF_900196725.1 Candidatus Methanoperedens nitratireducens
ATTAAGTATCGTATTTTAGGACAATGGGAAGTATTCTATAGTTGAGCACTACGCCTGGCTCATCAATTTAAGGAATATCTCTTCAAGAGAAGTCTCTGCCGTTTTTATATCAATTATCTTTCCGTTATGCTTCGCCACCCAGCCCGTGATTCTGTTAAATTCTTCAATGTCATTTGTGCGCGCTTTGAAATGCCCGTTGTTTTTAGCTACCTCAAAATCAAAAGGCCCGTCAGCGCTGAACTCAATATTATATTCGATGGCGCCGCATGCTTTCTTTATCTGCGCCATTGTACCGCATGCAACTTTTTTCCCCTGTTCATTATCAGTACATGGTCGCACAGGCTTTCGACCTGGTAGAGGTTATGCGCGCTGAACACTATGGTTTTCCCATGGGCTTTAAGAGACGCTACAAAATCCGCAAGGTATTTTGAGGTCGTCGGGTCAAGACCTGATGTCATTTCGTCCATGACAAGGTACTCAGGGTCGTTTATCAGCGCCCTTGCAATGGCTACTTTGCGCTGCATCCCCTTGGACATCTCTCCTATCTTCTTGTCCGGCGCATCAAGACGCAGCGCCAGAAGAAGCTCTTTTATCCTGCCAGTAGCTACGGTCTTATCAACCCCGTATATCTGCGCGAAAAACATCAGGTAATCCCATGCAAGCATACCTTCATATAACGGGCTGTCCTCGGGCAAAAAGCCAAGTTTCTGTTTTATCGTTTTCACATCCTTCCGGATGTCCATTCCCTGTACAGAAATACTCCCGCGCGTCGGGGTTATAAGCCCGCTCAGCATTTTCAGGGTTGTGGTCTTGCCTGCGCCGTTGGGTCCTACGATGCCGAATATCTCTCCTTTTTCGATCTCAAAGTTAATGGAATCAACTGCAGTAAAACCATCGTACTCTTTCCTCAGTTCCTTGACCGTTATTTCAATCATAGAAACTATTATTTAATCATAGAGTAATATAAATGTGATGGGTATACTAACGATCTCAAGATGGGAACTGAGACGGACCAGCCTGAGTTTTAGCCGGAAGCTCATTGCCCTTTCGCTTCTGATTATCATTTTAACAGGATTTGTCTCTTTATATGTCTCGCAGAACGGTTTTCATATAAACGACGGTATGTACAGGGTAATTGTTACAGACCCCGCGCTGGCAGAGGTTCTTAAGACCGATTACAAGTTCCAGGTATATATTGCGCAAGAGGAGCAGGCAAATGAACTGTATGAGCGCGGCGATTTTGATGTCGTGGTCACAGGGGATAAGGTCCGCTACCATCGCTCCGAAAAATCCAGGGCAGCCCTTGATGCGCTGGATAAGGCGGTTCAAAAATACGATGAAGCCAGGCTTTTATCCTATAACGACCTGAACAATACTTTTCCTGTATGGATAACAGTGAAAAACATCGAAAGGGAGCAGGCATTCGAACCTTTATCCATACAAAAGCTGCCTGAGATCGGGCAGGCATCCGGGGCAACAGGATCCGCCGTCGCCATAGAAACTCCCGTATCGGTTAATGATAAATCCCAGGTCCCGTCTGCCCGCGAGGTTAGCAAGGCAAAAGGTATTTTACCTGTAAAAGAAAAAACTCTTGCAACCCCGTCCCATTTTAATCCCCCCGTCCCTTTCAAATCCGTGGTATTAAGTTTCGTCTTCATCTTTCCTGTATTTTTTATAGCACAGTTCTTTTCTGCAAGCATTACGCAGGAAAGGGTGAGGCGCAGGGGTGAACTTTTACTTGCCTCACCTGTAAGCCCCTGGCAGATAGTGTTCGGAAAGCTATTGCCGTACCTGCTGCTCATGCTGGTGCTGATGGGTGGGATAACCGTCTACATCGGCGGCAGCCCCTGGATGCTGGCAATTTTACTACCGGTGGCTCTTATGTTCCTCTCAACCGCATTTCTCGGTGCAATAATCTCCCGCAGCTTCAAAGAACTCACCTTCATCCTCGTTTTCCTGTCGGTCACCCTGTCAGGTTATATTTTCCTGCCCGCCATGTTCACCAATATCCATGCTATCAGTATCATCTCCCCGATGACCCTTGTTGTAAGGCTTCTTGAAAGCGAGCCTGTATCCATAAGTGAATATATTTTCTCGACCCTGCCCTTCTACCTGGTATCTCTTCTCATATTGATGTTCGGTATTTTCATTTACAGGGAAGAAGACCTTTTTACGCAAAAGCCCATTAAAAGCAAGCTGCTGGACTCGCTCCAGGTATTCATCGAGCGCATCCCAGCCCCGCTTTTCTTCCTGAGCATTGCTCTTATCCCGCTCGTATATTCAGCCCAGCTGATCTTTATCGTGTTGATGTTCAATCTTCCTATACGCTACGGAGTAGTGATTTTTATTCTACTGGCAGCATTCATGGAGGAGCTTGTCAAATCTGTCGGGATTTATGCTGTTTTTTCAAGGAGGATGACCGGCATTACCACACGTAACGCTTTAAAAGCAGGTATTTACGCCGGTACTGGATTTTTCATAGGGGAGAAACTTATATTACTGGCAGTTATAACAGGCATTGCGAATTCGGTTTTCGGTTCCGTGATGGGCATAGGTCTTCTTATCTTCCCGTTCTTACTGCATGTCACAGGTACGACTGTCGCTTCGCTGGGTATGAGGTATCTGGGGACAGGGAAATACCTGGTATCATTGATGCTCGCTACTGCCGTCCATTCGGCTTACAACCTGTACCTTATAAGGGGAGTGCTGTTTGGGTAACACCCTGCTCATAGCTAAAAAGGAGATGAGTTCCCTTCTCCATGAGAAAACACTGGTACTTGCGATCATTATCCAGTTGCTGATAGCATCTTTTTCATCCCTGCTTGTAATAGGACTTGCGTCATTCTTTGACCCGGGAGCTCTCGGTAGATACGACATGGAAAAAGCAAATGTCGGGATCGTAGGAGGCGGGGAGCTGACACAATTCATTGAAAAAAGCAACGTAAAACCGTATTATTACAGCGAACTTAAATACGCACTTGATGATTTTAACAATAACAGGATAGATGCTGTTATTATTGTCCCGCCTGCAAATGCGGACGGCAATGAGATAATCGAGCTTACGCTTTACCTGCCAAAATCGGATATAAAAGGCACACTTGTTACCCTGCAGCTGAAAAAACCTCTTGAAGAGTACGAAGGTTTTGTCAGGAGCGTGAGGGCTCCCAGGATCGGGTTTGAACCTGTAAAACTGTACGTTGATGGGACTCCCAGGAAAACTTCAACATACTTTGAGTTCATTTATGGTGTGCTTATTCCTCTTCTTGTCTTTACGCCAGCCTTTATTTCCGGAGGTCTGGTAATAGATATGCTCACGGAAGAATATGAACGCAAAACGATGGACCTGTTGCTCGTTTCACCGGTCTCTCTTTCCGAAATTTTAAATGGCAAGATGCTCACAGCAGTGGTTATCGTCCCAATGCAGTCTTTCCTGTGGCTTGCGCTTGTCAGCCTGAACCGCATCGCGGTGCATAATGTAGGGAGCATACTGCTGCTGGTAAGCGTTACCGCGGTCATTATCGTCCTTCTTGGAGCCATTATCGCTGTTAAATACAAAGACAGGGCGATCTCACAGTATCTTTATTCACTTGTTCTTATACCGCTGTTCCTTTCGGTTTATCTTTTTGCGAGCTCGCCTTTTAATCTGGTGGCAAGGCTTTCGGCAGATGCCATCGGGAAAGAAGTACTTATCTATCTCGGTCTATACGCGGCTTTGGCTATTTTATTATGCATCTGCGCAAGAAACACTATCGGGAGCAGCAAATGAATATAAAAAGCTTACAGTCCGTTGATGGATTACATGGAATTTACCTGTTAGCAAGTCTTAATATAATTAAAGACAAAATTAAAGATGTGAAAGGCGAAGGAGCACAGATAACCATAGACTATGTTGCCGGTATGAGCATCTTCCTGCTGACGGTTGCTTTTGTATTCCAGTTCATGTACGGGCTGTTCATACCCTTCCAGTCAGGCTCGGAAGAAGTTACGCTGGCTGCTGACAGGGTGAGCACCATACTGGTGGAGCGAATGCTTGTGGCTGACAGGGCAGGGGCGATGAGCGTAATAGACCAGGGTAAGTTGATTTACTTTAATAACACGAAATTAAATGTTTCTAACCAGACAAGCTATACTAATACGCTTCGTGAACTTGGACTATTCAGTAAAGAATCTGTTTTTGACCTGAACGTATCGGTCGCGAACATTACGTATCCCAATAACCCTATGAACCAGAGCGGTCCGGAACTCCCGGATAACCTTGATATCGGGCAGACCCGGCGATTTGTATTGATTGTGAACGCTTCCACAGGCTATAACGAGACAGCCATAATTTCAGTGAGGGTGTGGTAATGTTCGATGAAAAAGCACAGTTGCATACGCTGGAAGGCGTGGCGGCGGCAACAATCCTGCTTCTGGTTATAATATATGCTATCGATGCGACCTCAATGACGCCGCTTACATCTTCTACTTCAAATGTACACGTGGAAGCCGAACTGCGGGCGCTGGGGCAGGATATTTTGAATACGATGGACTATGCAGAGCCGGGATACAACTCGAATCTCAAAAACGACATAATAACATGGGACGGGAATGAATATATCTGGAGCGGCTCGGATTACTTAATGAAGGATAACCCGGCGGTCAATCTTTCAAACAACCTGTCTGTAACCCTGAGCAATACCTTAATCAAGCAGGGCATTGCCCATAATGTAGAACTGACTTATCTTGAAAATAGCACGCTTTTGCCTAACAACAGGAACATGATATACAACGGCGACCCTTCAACCAGTGCTGTTATAGTCTCCAGAAAAATCGTGCTGCAAGATGCTGAAGCTCCTATCAATCCCAATAATCCGATATATGGTAAAGATATCGACCCATCAACCGGCCTGTTCAACATTGTAGAGGTTAAACTTATCATATGGAGGACATGATGGGATTAATAGAGAACCGTGATGCCCAGTTTATGCTTCTTGCGGGCTTCATTATTGGTATCGGGCTTGTGATAACGACTGTTATGCTCAACAGCGTCATATTCGAAGGCAATATGGCGGTCGGCGCAGGAACCGAACCATCAAAAAACGATATAATCAACCTGATACAGATCACGAATGATGAGACCAGGGCAGCCTACAGGAATGCCATAAATATCAGCGTGCCGACGAGCCTGATGATTGCCGATTTCACCAGGCAAACGCAAAATTTCAGTGATAACCTGTCAACGATCTACGCTCTGCATGGGGAAGGTGTGAATTTAAGCTGGGATGTTAGCAACTGGAACAACGATATCTATCCTTATTTCACAGATAATGGGACCGCGGGAGGCTCAGCAAACTGGACTGTAATACAAAATGTGAAAGATTCAGATATAATAGTAAACATAACCACTTTTGGTGGCTCATTTAACATAACCTTAATAAACTCAACAACAGACTGGATAAATTTAACATCGACAGGTAATTTTACTTTCAAAAAAACATCTGTGCAACCTTATTCGATTGTTTTTATAAACGGCATGAATAATGCAGGAAAGTTCAAGATTACAGGTAATACAAGCGATGGCAAGGCATTCATCCGCGCCCGTGATTATATCCTGTACGCCAATGAGACATTTTCAACCAGCAGGATGAGAGCCGATTTTACGATTCCCATCTCTGTACCGTGGTGATTTTATGAACCTCAAGAACCTGTTAAAAAATGACGGAGCGGTTTCCATTTCGATCGGCTTCATACTCATGTTCACCGTTACAGTGATAGTATTTACAGCAACTATCCTGTCCTTTTATAGCCTCTCACAGTCAAATGAAAGGACAGCTATGGGCGCAACCTTTAAAATCATAGGGGCAGGGCTTGCAGCCAGAATAAATACGGCAGACATACTTGTCAATATAACCAATTCCTACGGAGGAACCGTTAACACTCTTGAATACGAGTTCTCAATGCCTGCATCCGTAGCAGGCAGAAGCTATGCTGTGAATGTAACCGGTTCACCTTCCGAGATAATTATACAATCAGATAATGGCGCAATAACTTATTCTCCTTTTAACGTTTCCACAAATCTCACCCCGATACAAATCTACAGCGGGGCAGAGAATTATAAAATTACATATAATAAGTCCGTTAGCAATCTTAGTATAGTGGAGCAATGATATCTACATCATCATTATTATGATATATTTTAAATACTATGAGTGCAATATCCTTTAAACTTATGATTCCAACAAAGAATTTCTTAAAAGCACTACATTTCATGAAATCAGAGGATGCAGTAGCTGAAGTTCTGGACTTCGTTACAATTGTTGGAATACTTATGCTGTCCTTCAGCCTCATAGGGCTTGTGGGCTACCCTGCATTAAAGAATGCCCAGGAAGCCAGATACATAGAGAATACTAAACAGAGCTTTGTCGTGCTGGCAGATAATATCAATAAAGTAGCGACAGGGCAGGCGCCTTCCCACGGCGGGGTGATTAAGATGTACGGGGGAACGCTGAGCGTTACAGGAGGCAGCACCATCCAGGTCAACATGACCGTATATAACTCGACCTCCAATAGCATAGAAGAAAAATATGTGCTGGAACAGATGCGCAGTATCGAAAACTCTATAGGCGATACAAAGGTCGTTTATGAGGGAACAGGAGTATGGGTAAAGTATCCGACAGGCTACGTATTAAATGCTTACAAGCCGCTTATTACCAACCGGAGCGATATACTCATCATACCTGTAATTTATATTAATGGTTTTCCGGCTAAGTCGGGCACCGATATGAGCAAAATAACAGTTTGCCAGCAGGAGATTCCTTCAGAAGAAGGGGGTTGCGGGCAGCCCAGCATTACTTACTGGAGCAATGTGAGCAATGTTACGGTGATCATTACAGGCGATTACAATTCCGGATGGAAAGATTATTTCAATGGCACAATGAAATGGAGCACCAGTGCCGACGGAACGTACACTGCCAGGTTGAACGATACCAGGAACCTGGATGTTTATATATTGAAATCACAGCTTTACACGGAGATTACATGAAGTTCCTGAGTTCGGAGAAAGCGGTTTCGGAGGTTT
Source organism: Candidatus Methanoperedens nitratireducens (assembly GCF_900196725.1). Classification (GTDB taxonomy): domain Archaea; phylum Halobacteriota; class Methanosarcinia; order Methanosarcinales; family Methanoperedenaceae; genus Methanoperedens; species Methanoperedens nitroreducens_A. Next base: position 7,058 of record NZ_FZMP01000190.1, read on the forward strand.
TAGGCTATGCCATCATATTAGGTATATCTATTACGGGTGTAGCCATGATAATACTGGTCGGTATGCCTTCAATTTACAAATTGCAGGACATGTCAACCATCAGGAACGCAGAGCAGACCTTTACCCTGTCAGATTCTCTGGCAAGCAGCACCCTGCTCGGGGATGCCCTGCAGCGTGTGATTAATGTTAACCCCGGAGGGGGAGTTGTGACAGTTGAGCCCAATGGCACGGGCAGGGAGAGTTATATAGTTATAAAAAGCGCAAATGATACCTTTAACATCACGATCCCCATGGGAATGGTAAAATACACTTACGGAGACAGGATAATAGGCTACGAGGGGGGAGGCATCTGGTCAAAATATCCCTCAGGAGGCTCTGTCATGATCTCTCCCCCGGAATTTCATTATGATGGCAGGACACTGACGTTCCCGGCGCTCACCGTGGGTGGAAATGCAACTGTCGGAGGGAACGGGGCATCAAAGGTCATCTTTAAGAAAAATTCAACACAGGTATTGTTCCCAAATACTATCATAGACAAGAACAGAACTAACCCGCTAAACTACAGTATCAGCGGAAAGGTTTATGTAAATATTACAAGCGACTTCTATGATGCATGGGCAGATTATGCCAGAAGCCTATCCTATACGAATGTAAGCACGAATTCGATAAACCGCACAACCAGTATAGTACTTACTGTTGTTCCATCCACTTTAGGGGGAAGTACTACTATAACTAACCCGATTAGCTTTAAAGGGCTTCCGGACGATAATACGCCGCTGGATAATTTCAGTTTCAGGATATACGGCAAATCAGGTGGTCAATTTCTTGATTGGGACCTCCGTGCAATATCGCCATCAGGGACTAAAACATTAATATATTACATAAAGGACACTTCCCTTACGATCGGCTATAAAGACACTGCATACAACGAACCAGCTGAGACATGGGGAACAGTCCCTTATACTCCACAAACAGATAGTAATGGGAAGTACATTGATGTTGATTTATTGAACCAGAGCGTTAATTTAACTTATAGCAACCAGATTCCAGTTGGTTCCAACAGTGGTTGTAGTAATAGAATAATACAAAGTTCAAACTTTAACGATACTGCTTTTTCATGGGGCAATAGCCCTTATATAACTGAAGATAACGAAAATAAAACACAGCCTCTTTATAACATAACCCAACATTATTTCCAGAAAATGGCTCAAGAGGGTGATGTCTTTTTTGTTCAATGCCAATCCGGCGGGCTTGGGGTAAAAGGTAACTCCAGTATGGTAATCAACTATAACGCTACAGGTGCTATTACTTTCCTTCATATCTCAAATAATGTCGCAGATGTGAGCATAAACTGAAATGCCCAGAAAACATGCCATTGCAGATGCCAGTGGTTCTGAAAAATTAATATTATTAAAACCAATAGTTTATAAAAATATGTTTATTTTTTAAATTTGTGTTGTTACATGACAGAATAACAATCTTATTATCAGCATAATTAGCATGGCAGATTTTAAATACTTTGCCGGTCTAACATTTCGATTTACAGGTGATGTCATGGAGTTCTTGAGGTCTGAAAAAGCAGTTTCAGAGGTTGTAAGCCAGGTTTTCATATTGAGCCTGACAATTATAGGAATATCTGCAATAACGTTATTCGGCGTACCTTCAATTTACAGGCTGGAGGACATGGCGAACGTCAGAGCCGCAGAGCAGGCATTCACAGCATTGGATTCCCGTGTAAGCAGCGTGATAATCGGTGATTCGCCGATGAAGACTGTTAAGCATAGTCATATAAGTAATGT